>CAMDLJ010000033.1 GCA_945901665.1 Bordetella parapertussis
GGGCAAGGCTACGACTTGCATGGCCTGCCCTTGCTGTTTGATGGCCAGCGCCTGCCTTTGGGCGGGCCAGTGCCCCACTTGGGGCAGCACAACAACGAATTTCAACTGCCCCCCACAGAGCCCGAGCATGGCTGACTTTCTTTCGCACACCCACATCCATGAAGAGGGCCCCCGCGAGGGCTTTCGAATCGAGTCCGAATAAACACCCAGTCACCTTTGAATTTGCAAGGAGAGCCCAGATGAACGAAATCACCTTTGATGCCTTTACAGCCCAATCGCTGGACGAGGGTTTTGATGAAGTGCTGGTGCGGGAGTGGTCCGCCGATGTGGTCCTGGACACCCACAGCCATCCCTTTGATGCCAGTGTGCATGTCGTGCGCGGGAACTACACCCTCACTGTGGGCGACCAAGTGCGCCAATTGCAAGCCGGTGACAGCTTTCGGCTGGCGCGCAACGTGCCGCATGCCGAACACTATGGACCCGAAGGCGCCACCATTTGGGTGGCCCGCGCCAACTGAGGTGCCATCACCCAGGCACTGCTCGCCGGGTTAAAACAAAAAAATAAAAATCAGCACCAACTGGGTGGCGTAGATGATGATCAAGCAAAGCTTGTACAAGTCTTTCAGCGAATCGATGGCGAAAACCATTTTTTTGTCCACATACCAATAGGCCACGCCGCACACCAGCGTGACGGCCACAAAGATCAAGCCAATGATGGACATTTGATGGTCGAAAAGGTTTTGATCGCCTCAAGCCGAGGGTCAGTGCTGCAAGGTGAACGCATTCTTTTGAAAGGCCACAAGTCAATGCGGCACCAAAAGCAGCAGGACGTCATCATTTGCGAAACGGTTTTAATCCAAAATATGAATCGGTAAGGTGGGCACTTGCAGCACGTGGGGGGCCACGATGGTGTTGGTCAACACCCCCAAACCGATGACCTCCAACTCCATCACGTCCCCATGCTTGAGGAAGCGGCCCAACTCGTTACCGCAGCCGCCACCGACCGTGCCGGAGCCAATCACCTCGCCGGCATAAAAAGTTTCTGAGTCAGAGGCGTGGCTGATGATGGCGGCAAAACTGTGCTGCATCTCAGCACTGCTGCCGCGTGACCATTCTTGGCCATTGACCCGGGCGATCATGGTCAAGGCCTGGGGGTCGGGCACCTCGTCTGCCGTCACCAACCAGGGTCCCAAGGCATTGCCGGTGTCAAAGTCTTTGCCTTTGGATGGGCCCAGTCCGGTTTGCATTTCGATGTACTGGGCATCGCGGGCCGAAAAATCATTGAACACCATGTAGCCAAACACATAACTCAGCGCTTGGTCGATGGGCACGTCTTTGCCAGTTCTGTTGGTGACGATGGCGACCTCCAACTCATAGTCAATCACCTGTGAATAGGCGGGCCACACCACAGGCGTGTCGGTGCCCACAATGCTGAACACATTGCCTTTGTAGTACACCGGCTTTTTGTACCAAGCGCTGGCCAGCTGAATGGAGGCGGGGTCCAAGCGCTCTTTGCCTTGACCAAACAAATAGCGGTTGGCACGCGATTGGCGCACGTGCTTTTCAAAGGCCAGGCAGTCGCGCAAACGGCGCGGTCTGGGCAGGGGTGCCATCAATGTCACGCTCGACAGCGGGTGCACATGTGCCGCCTTTTGGGCCAACCCGCGGGCCGCGTCCAAGCCCGCTGGGCCAGCGTCGATCAAGGCCAACATGTCGCGGCAAGGACCCGCTGGATCGGCTGCGGTCAGGTCAATCACCGAGGCCAGGTCTGCGCTCATGCAGCCCACATGTTCGGCCCCTTGGGGCGTGCGGAATGTCACCAATTTCATGGTTCAGTCTTTCTGTGAAAAGAGGGAGGGTAAAAAGGATTTATTGCACATTCAGCACAATGGTTTCGGAGAGTTTTTGGTACTTGCGTTGATCGTCCACCACCATGGCGGCAAAGTCAGCCGGGCTGCCGCCAATGGTTTCATAACCAATGTTTTCCAAAGCCGCTTTGACATCGGGCAAGGCCAAGGTCTTGTTCATTTCGGCATTGATGCGCTGAGCAATGCTGGCGGGCAAGCCTGCGGGACCAAAAATGCCAATCCATTGGTCGGGAATGGCAAAGCCCGGCACACCGGCTTGGGCCACGGTGAGGATGTCCAAGGCAGCCTTGGAGCGGCGCCCTTCCACAATGCCCAGGGGCCGCAATCGACCTGTTTTGATGTGCTGCAAGGTGTCGGCCAACACAAAAATCCCCATCTGGATTTGCCCACCGAGCAAGTCGTTCATGGCGGGAGCACCACCTTTATAGGGGACCGGCACCATGTCAATGCCGGTGGTGAATTTGAGCAAGTCACCGGCCAATTCTTGGGCAGAGCCCGAAGCCGCCACCCCATAGGAGAGCTTGCCCGGGTTTTTCTTGGCATAAGCGATCAACTCCGTCAAATTTTGTACGGGCAAGGACGGGTGCACCACGATGCAGCGGTTGTTGTAGGCGGCTGCAATGATGGGGGTGAAATCTTTGACCGCGTCGTAGGGCATTTTTTTGTTGAAAAAGGGCACGGTCAAGTGCGAAGCGGGGTTGAGCAACAAGGTGTACCCATCCGGCTGGGCCTTGGCCACGAAGTCGGTGCCAATCACCGAGTTGCCGCCCGCGCGGTTGTCGATCACCACCGGCTGTCCCATGAAACCCGAAAGTTTTTGCGCCACGATGCGCGCAAAGGCATCGGTGGCTCCCCCCGCTTGATAGGCCACCACCAATTTGATGGGCCGTTGCGGGTAATTCTGCGCTTGGGCCGTCCAGGGAATGATCAGGATCAGCAGGCACAGCTTGAGAAAATTCATTTGACCAGTTCCTTTAAAAGTTGCAGCACCTTTTGGTGGGCTGCTTGCTCGATGTCATCATTGCCCACGTGCATGCTTTGTGCGGCCACCACCACTTGTGCCGCAGCACGGCCAAAGGCTTGCAAGGCATCGTGCGATGCACCCTGCGCTTCGGGGGTCACACCCAATACGTACTCGTGGGCATAGGTTCTGGTTTTGCCGTCCCACAACATGGGCTGGGGCAAGTTCGGGGTTTCACCTTGCATATTCGCTTGGATGGCCTTGGCCAACAAACGCCGAAACATCACCACCCCCCGATCGGTGGTGCCCAAGTGCTCGGCGCGCCGATTGGCCACTTGGCCTTGGCTGGCCACTGCGTCGTAGTCACCCGGTTCGCGTTGTCTGTCTTTGTAGGGACGTTCGTCGGTTTGCCCAATCAGGCCGGCTTTGTCCACACCCAAATCATCGGGTGTCAAATTTCCATAGGGCTTGTACTTGGGGCTGAAGTGCACATAACCAATGTAGTGGCAGTTGACATCGTCTATCGGGGTGACCCAGCGCGTGCGCCCGCAACCAATGCGAAAGCTGTCTTCAGAGGCTTTGTTGCTCGACCCCGTGAATTGGCCAATGTTGGGCATGATGATGTCGCTCGCACGCACAAATACCCGGCCATTGACCAAGCGGGTGGCCATGGACAAAAAGCCCATGGGTGTGTCGACAAAATCCAGCGCAGGCAATACTTTGAAGGCATCTGAAAACTGGCTGCTGACAATGGCATGCAGGAACACATTGTGAATCGGGTCGCAAGCGTTCTCCACCACTTGCAGCCAATTGCATGGCATGGGGAAGCGAAATGGCACCGGTTGGTTGCCTTCGTCTTTGGCAAAGGTGTCGAGCACGGGCAATTCGGGCATGTGCTCGGGCGGGCCCATGTAGGCAAACAACAGGCCATGCAGTTCGCGCACCGGGTAGGCGCCTTGCTTGAAGTTGTGCTTGATTTTGCTGCTGGCAGGCTCGGCCGGGGTCTCCAATATGGTTCCGTCGATGTCGAACTTCCAGCCGTGGTAGCAGCACTGAATGCCTTGGTCAGCGGGAATGCCAAACTCCAAAGAGGTACCACGGTGCAAACAGTGCTTGTGCAACAAACCAATGCGCTGGGACCGATCGCGAAACACAACCAGGTCCTCACCCATCAAGCGCAGGGCCACTGGCAAATCGTGCAACTCACTGGCCAACATGAAAGGGTGCCAGTAGCGGCGCAGGTATTGACCCCCCGGTTTCTGGGGCCCTACTGCGGTTAAGAAATCATCGCCGTTGATGTCTGTCGCTGTTGGCGACACGGGCTGGGACATGAAGGGGCTCTTTCAAAGGCTGGCTGATCTGTGTGCGATGGTGGTCCAGGGTCGAACGCCTGTCAATGCAAGGAATCCCCTCCTTTTGAATGTCGCTTATAGAAGAGAGCAGCTTCAGCCCCGGGCCTTGGCGTATATTTCACGCAGCTTGGAACTGCTCAGCGTGCCTAAGCCGTGCGCCCATGGCGCGGCCCATCCACCCGATTGCAGCAATCCTGGCCCTGCTGATTTTCAAAAACCATTCGGAGACCATCCATGCAAGTTTTTCACGCTCGCCAAGAAGGCGCCTTGACTGAATCGCGCACAGGTTCTGGCACCTGCACCGGCACCGTGTGGGGTGACCCCATCATGCCCACCACCGACAACGTGACCATCAACAACGTGTTTTTCGCCCCTGGTGGTCGCACCCACTGGCACCAGCATGAGCAAGGCCAAATGCTGAATGTGATTGCCGGCAGCGGTTGGATTTGTTTGGACGGCAAACCTCCCCAACGCATCCGGACGGGGGATATTGTGTGGATTGCACCCCACGAACGCCACTGGCATGGTGCTGACCATGGCAGCTACATGCTGCACACCGCCACCTCGATTGGCAAAACCGATTGGGGCAGCGCCGTCACCGACGACCAATACCCGGCCGCTTGAGCGCTGCCATGGCCAGTCTGATCTGTGCGACTTCGGCGCTGGATAGTTGCGATTTGTTGTGCCCCACACAGCCGGGCTAGTGGCTGCTAACCCAGGCGTTTGTGACATGAACACAGGTATCTCTATGACCCGCCAAGGGCACGTCGCGTGGGTGGTGCTTGACGACCCCGAGCGCGACAACCGGCTGAGCGAAGAAGTGCTCAGCCAGCTCTATGCCTACACCCAAGAACTGGCGCAAGATGCATCGGTGCGCGTGGTGGTGATCCACGGCAGTGGGGACGCTTTTTTCTCGCACGGCATCTTGACCCCCCAAATCAAGCAAAGCCTGGGCAAGCACAAGACACTGGAGTTGGTGGCCTTGGCCAACCGCACTTTTGATGCCGTGGAGGCTTTGCCGCAAATTGTGATCGCGGGCATCAATGGGGCCATTCGGGCAGGGGCTTGCGAATTGGCGCTGGTGAGTGACATCCGCCTCATGGCCGCGCATGCCACTTGGCAAATGCCTGAAGCGCAATGGGGTGGGTTTCCGGGTGCAGGCGCACCGGTGCGATTGCCCATGATGGTCGGCATGGCCCACACACTCGAGATGGTGGCTTTGTCCAAAATCTTTACCGCCACAGAGCTGCACCACATGGGCTTGGTGAGCCAAGTGGTGGAGGGTAGCCACCTGCTGCCCGCGCTGCACGAACTGGCCGAAAAATATGCCCAAGTGGGCCCCTTGGCCAGCTTGGGTGCCAAGGCCGTCGCACGCACTCGCATGACCCAAGGCTTTGGCGCGGCGCGCTTGCTGTCAGACCATTTGCGCCGCAGCTTCGAGTTCACCCAGGACGCCGATGAAGGCATGCAAGCCCATGTGAGCGGGCGCAAGCCCAACTTCACTGGGCGTTGATGGGTCGCACATTCAGCCGCGTACAAATGGCTTGAGGGCCATGAAAAAACCCCACGGGGTGAGCGTGGGGTTGAGGCTTGCTGTAGCACCACAGGGTGACGCTGGGCTTCAACAGCCGCGACTGTCAAACCTATGCGGCGCCAAAGCGCCAGGCATCAACGGCTGGTTGGCGACCTGGACAAAAACGACACCGAAGCCACGCTTTGGGTACTCAGAAATGAGCCGCTGCTCACACCATTGGACCCCGATGAGGCCGACCTTGTCGTGGTCGTGACGCCACCGCGCATGGGCGCAGCACCGCCGGCTTGGGCAACCGCCGCACCAGCGGAGCCACCTTGGCCGCCAGCTTGTCAAGGGAAAATAGAAGATGCGTTCCAATGTCTACCAACATCCAAAGGTGCCTGCCATGACCGACCTACCCATCAAGCCCCATCTTTCCTTGTCCAACGCCCACGCCGTGGTGACCGGTGCACAACAAGGCATTGGTTTGGCCATTGCTGTGGCGCTGGCCCAAGCCGGTGCCCACATCGTTGCCAATTACTTGGATGAGGATGCGGCCGCCAGCGGCATGCAAACCTTGTCCGCGATGGGCGCGCGGGTCACCTGGTTCAAGGCCGATTTATCCCATGCCGGGCAAATCGCGCATTTGTTTGCACAAGCCGATGCCTTGGGTGGCGTGGATATCTTGGTCAACAACGCGGCCATTTTTCCCCGCGCCGATTTCCTCGATCTCACCGAAGCCATGTGGGACCAGACCTTGGCGGTGAACCTCAAAGCACCTTTTTTATGCACCCAACAAGCGGCTCGCCGCATGATCGCGCAGGGGCGGGGCGGCAGCATCATCAACATTACTTCGGGGGCGGCGTTTCGCAGTTCGCCGCGTGCGGCCCATTACGTCTCGAGCAAAGCGGGCTTGGTGGGGCTTACCCGCGCCAGCGCCATGGCACTGGCACCGCACCAAATTCGGGTCAATGCCGTCGCACCCGGCATCACCGACACCGCCCAACCGCGCGAGGGCATGAGCGAAGACGAAATCCACGCATTTGCCGCTCAGGTGCCCTTGGGCCGAATTGCCAGCGCCAGCGACATTGCACCCATTGTTCAATTCCTGGCCAGCGCTGGTGCGGCCCATGTGACTGGACAAACCTGGCATGTCAATGGCGGGCAATACTTGGCTTGAGCAAGTTGCGACCCAGAAAAAAAGCATGCTTTATCAAGCGCACTTGTTCAAAACAGGAATGGCCGCCCTGTCGCCACAAAGCCAAAACCGTCAGAGGGCGGCAACCTAGCCATCGTTCAATTGGGGGCGGCAACGCGCCTCAACAAGGCTTGAACCACAGAGCTGTTGCTGGTCACCACCGGAACCCCAAAAGTTTGCTCCAGCATTTCTTTGGCCTCGTAGGATCTGAAGTTGGTACAAGAGACAAAAAGACCATCAAAGACCACGCCGGACAATTTGGACTTGGCAAAGGCCACAATTTCCTCGGGCGTGGGATCAGCCAAGGCCACATTGTGGGTGATGCCCATGCCCCAAGCACCCACCACAGTGACATCTTTTTCCACCGCTTTGGCCACAGACTGCGTCAAGTCTTCGTTGTAAGGCGTGATGATGGCGACCCGCTTGAAGTGGGCCTGTGCCAAAGCTTGGGCGACGGTCGATATCACGCCAATGGCTTCACACTGGGCCAAGGAGCCTAGTTTTTGACACACCTGCGCGTCATATTCCATCCCGAAGAGTGAGCCCGCCGAGGTGCAGCCAAACACCAGCACATCAGGCTCTAGCGTGCCCAGGTCACTGGCCGCCTTTGGTGCGAAGTCTTCGATCATTCGGATTTCTTGCTCGCGGGTTGTTTCGGTTAAAAACATGCGCCCCGTGTGAACCGTGAACTGGTCTTTGGGCAAGGCCCGGTGCAGATCGTTTTCCATCACTGTGTTCGACGATGGGACCAGCAATGCCACGCGCAATGGCCGAAGCGGGTGTTTTTGTGTTGACGTGTTCATGATTTCCTTTGAGTTGATGGGCCCCAAGCTCCGCCCCCGGCTGTGACCATGACGAGCTTGTCACCGCGTTTCAAGCGATGCGGCCCACTTTTTGAATCCAATGGGTGGTCAACCCCCTCGCTGACCAAAGTAAAACTGGCCAAGCCCCCATCGCCACCACCGGCAACGCCTCGCGCAGGTGTGATCGTGCGCTCGCCCAGCACGGAGGTTTGCACGCCATCGGTCAGCACCTCAATGACTTTCCTGACACCGCCGCCGCCAGGGTACTTTCCTTGGCCGGCCAAGTGTCGGGCAATGGCGTATTCATGAAATAAAACTGGCAGTGCGGCCTCGACACCCTCGATGGGCAAATTCATGGTGTTGCCCATGTGCACGCGCAACCCACTGGGCCCGGCATTGCTGGCGGTGCCCCCCATGCCACCCCCAATCGTTTCATAGTGCACAAACGATTTTTGGGTGCTGGGGTCAGTCCCACCCAAGGTGTAAACACACGCCGAACCATAGCCACCCGCAGACACCTTTTCCGGGTAAGCCTTGGCCAACGCCCCCATCAAAATGTCGACCAACCGGTTGGCCGTTTCAGTGTTGGCCGCGACAACCGGAAAGGGATAGCTGGCGTGAACAATGGTGCCAGGTTCGGTGATGACTTCGACATTGGCATAAACACCCGCATTGGGCGCAATTTGACCGCCCACAAAACTCAATAAGGTGTAATAAATCGCAGCGCAGGTCACTGGCAGCGGTGCATTGATCGGGCCACGAACACAGGGCGCAGAGCCGGTGAAATCAAACTTCAAATGCGCACCTGTTTTGGTGATTCGCACCTTGATGATCGGCGCTGCTTGGGGGTCAATCCCATCGCCGTCCAATGGCTCTTCATTGGAAACGTCCACATCAGGCAAATTCAACAACTGGGCGGCCACCCGTTTTTGGCTGTATTCAAGGGTGTCGCGCATCACGGTGTCTATGGTCTCCCCCCCGTAGCGATGGCACAGCTCGATCATGCGTTCTGTGGCGCGCTGATGACCGGCTCGGGCTGCCTGGAAGTCACCCATGCGGTCTTGTGGCACCCGCACGTTTGCCAAAATCAAGCGCAACACATCCTCACGGACCACGCCCTGCTCAATGATCTTCAATGGTGGAATTCGCAAACCTTCTTTGATGATTTCATCGCAAACGCTGGAGCTGCCAGGTGCAATACCGCCAATGTCTGGCCAATGGATGCGGCTCAACACAAAGCCCATCAATCTTTTCGCGAAGAAGATCGGGGTCAAGAGCGAAACATCTGGCAAGTGGGTGCCGCCGGCATAAGGATCATTCAAGATGACAGCATCACCTTCGTGCCAAGTCGCCAACGCAAATGCCTCCAATGCAAAACGCCCCGTGAAACTGGCTGCCCCCAAATGAACGGGGATGTCCACGCCTTGGGCGATGACACGCGCCTGGGTATCGAGCAGCACACAAGACAAATCCGCAGAGAGGCTCAGCAATGGCGAAAACGAGGTGCGCATGATGACGCTCTTCATTTCGTCGCAGATGGCGTAAAACCCGCTTTTGACGACTTCAAAAGTCACCGGATCCGCCGCCAATAAGCTGGTCGCAGCAGGGGCAGTTGGTTGGGATGGGGGCGCAGCATCTAACGCAATTTGCATACTGCCATTTGCGTGGATGGTGATGGTCTGCGCCGAATCGATCCAAACGGTTGAGCCGGCGTGCTCTATCAACGCGGGACCGGACAAATGCGCGCCCCTGCAATCGATCAATCGATGAACCGGCAAGGATGTTTGGCTTCCATCGGCTGATAAA
This sequence comes from Bordetella parapertussis, assembly GCA_945901665.1. The sequence goes on from CAMDLJ010000033.1 coordinate 9,502, forward strand.
TAATTTTGCAGTCGGTGCGGGGGCACATCTTGCAAAGACACACCTGAGGTGTGTTTTGTTTGGCGTGATTCACGCAAAACAGCCATGGCGGTCCATCGGACATTGACCAGTTGAACTTTCAAATTCGGCAAATCAATGCCAAACGCGTGCTGATAGACCGCGCGAAACCTGGCTTCGATTTCATCGCAGTCGGGTAAGGCTTCAGACGCTGGCCCCAGTCCAATATTGAGTTCAAACAATTGCCCCACAAAACGCAAATCTGCGCTGCGCTCAGACATGACGGTGTGCGGGTCTACCGGTTCATTGGCCATCAAAGAGCGTGCCCGCTTACCCAAGGCGTTGCACACTTTGGCCAGCGCTTGTGGGTCAAGTTGGGCCACTGGGACCAGCAAGGTCTGGCTCAAATCGTGGCGAATTTCACCCATCGTGGCACCCAAGGCCGAGAACATACCCGGCAAAGGCGGGATGATCACTTCTTTGGCGCCAGCTTGCAAACCAATGGCGCAGGCATGCAGTGGGCCCGCGCCACCAGAGGCGAATATCGAGAACTCTCGGGGATCAAGACCGCGCCTGACGGTGCTGATGCGGACCATTTCCGTCATATTGGCCACCGCAATTTCGATGATGGCGTGTGCGGCACGCGCCAACGACCACCCCATGGGCTGAGCGATATGGGTTTCGATGGCCTTGACCGCCAGATCGCGTGAAAAGGCCACCCCCGAATCCTTGAACGCCTCTTGAGAAAGGGTACCAATCACCGCATGCGCATCGGTCACGGTGGGGCGTTGTCCGCCCAGGCCATAGCATGCAGGCCCTGGGGCGGCTCCCGCACTTTCCGGCCCCACTTTCAAAACACCGCCATCGTCAATCCAGGCGATGCTGCCGCCACCGGCACCAATTTCTACGATGTCCAGAACCGCACTGCGAATAGGGTATCCACCCACATTGGCCCCGTCCACCAACTGGTCTGCCAAAAATTCGTCAACCACTTTGGCCCGCCCGCCTTGGATCACGCCCACCTTGGCCGTGGTACCGCCCATGTCAAAGGCAATCACGTTGTCGCGCCACATTTCTTTGGCATGCGCCAGCGTCGAAATGATCCCAGCAGCTGGGCCCGATTCAATCAAATGAACCGGGTACCGAGAGGCATTTTCGGTCGATGTCAAACCCCCATTGGACTTGACAATCATCAAGGCCCCAAGCCCCAGCCGTTGGGCCTCTAAGGCAATCTTGTCGATGTAACTTTGGACACCTGGACCAATATAGGCATTGACAACGGCCGTGCTGGTTCTTTCATATTCTTTGATCTCTGGGCAGACATCGCTGGAGACTGAAATAAACAAGTCAGGGCAAGCCTGTCGCAAAGCCTGCGCCAAAATTTTTTCGTGCGTGTCGTTTGCGTAAGCGTGCAACAAGGCTATCGCCACTGCTTGCGCGCCGGACGCCATGACTTGTGACACCAGTTGATCCACATTCGATAAATTTTCCAGCACCCTGCCACGCGCATCACAACGTTCACTCACCGCAAATCGCATGTCGGTGTCCACCAAGGGGGGCGAAATTTTCACATTCAGGTCATACAGGGTTGGCCGGTTTTGTCGGCGCAATTCAATCACATCGGTAAACCCTTTGGTGGCCAGCAATGCCGTTTTGGCCCCCCGGTGTTGAATCAATAGGTTGGTGCCGATGGTCGTGCCATGGCAAACCATGGCTTCGTTGAGGGGATATGTGCGATGAATGCGGTGGAAAGCTTCAATCACCGCGACCGAAGGATCCAGCGGGGTCGATGGCAATTTGAAGGCATCAAGAATCGCTCCGTCCAAAGCCGAGGTGACCACTGCATCGGTAAAGGTCCCGCCAACATCAATGCCGATCAGAAAACGATGCGACTGATGGGTCATTTGGGGTGATGCATTCAATGACTTTGAATGTCCAACAGCGCATTCACAAACCTGTCCATGTGCTCTTGAAGGTTGACATCGACCCGGAGAAATCTGCTGCCCAGACCTGGGATGTCAGAGCCATCTTTGACGATAACGCCCCGCTTGAGCAGTTCATTGAACACCCTGGTTGAGTCCAGTCGCGGCTCCCGTATTTCGGTCAAGAAAAAGTTGGCGCCGGATCCAGGCACCATCCGAAACGCAGCCAGGCCATGCATGCGTTGGGCCACGTAGGCGCGCATTTCGACAACGGTTTTGACGGTGCGCGCCACATGCGCGTCGTCGTCCATGCCGGCGATTCCCCCAGCAATTTGCATTTGGCCCATGTTCCATGTGGGTTTGATCTTGCGCATGGGCAAGATCAAGTCGCGGTTGGCAGATATGCCAAAACCCACGCGCAATCCCGCCAGGCCATAAGCCTTTGAGAGGGTTCGAAGCACCAACAAGTTGGGAAACCTGTGCAGCAAGCCGATGCCATACGGGTTTTCTGTGTAATGCACATAGGCTTCGTCCAAAGCCACCAAGGTCTCGGGTGGGGCGGCTTCACAGACCCGGATCACATCTTGTTCTGACACCATGCGACCGCTGGGGTTGTGTGGATTGGTCAGAAAAGCAATTTTGGGTCTGTGCTTTTTCAGCGCTTCAATGTATTGAGCCATCACCGGATCAAAGTCAGCACCCATGTCCACAAAAATGGGTTTCCGGCCTTCGCAGTTGGCATAAATTCGGTAGAGGGGAAAACACGGGTTGTGCATCAGCACGGCCTCGTCGGGGCGGGCAAATGCGCGAATCAGCATTGAAATCACTTCCGTTTCACCCGATCCACAAACCACATTTTCGGGATCGATGCCAAATTTAGTGCCGATGGCCATGCGCAGTTTGGCTGCTGTCCAGTCGGGGTACAAAGAAATTTTCTCGGACGCCTCTCGAACGGCCAAAAGTGCTTTGGGCGAAGGGCCGTGCGGGTTTTCGGCTGACCCCAGCTTGGAAATGGCATTGAGCGCAATTCCATACTTTTCTGCGACATGCTCAGCAGATAAACCCGGCACGTAGATCTCGCCTGTCGAGAGCGCTGGGTAGCTTGGCTGGATCATGAAACTGCTCCTACATATGGTTTTTTTGAATGTACTATGAAACCCATTTTTCCCCACCCAGCACCGCCCCCCTTTGCGCTCAAGCACCTGAGGCCTTAGCTTTTAACCAAACTGGCCAGCCCAGAACCATTTATCCATATTGGGGCCGTCGCCTCAGCCAAACTGATCGCCCATGTTGATACAGGCTGTGAACGGCACCGCATGCGCAGCAGCGCACCTCACACAGATTCGAAACTAAACATCGTTAAAAAAATAGTTGTTTTTATTCATGGGCTTAGCGGCATTTTCTTGCCATCAAGTCAGCGATTTGTGGGCTTCCACAAGCAGCGTTTCCAGATTCAGTCTGGATCTTTTTTCAAGCACGCTCCTTGAAAGCGCCCCAAATGCCCTTATCATTAGCACTCGTAGGGATTGAGTGCTAACAACACCCGCCCAACGTTCAGTTAATGGCCACCAACGTAACTTTATACGCAAGGTGGCTGTGGCTCAAACCCCTTGTTCTATCTTTGGAGATGCAATGAAACTTCGCCCCCTGCACGATCGCGTGATCGTCAAGCGCATTGAAAGTGAAACCAAAACCGCCTCTGGCATCGTCATCCCTGACAACGCCGCAGAGAAGCCCGACCAAGGCGAGATCCTGGCCGTGGGCCCAGGCAAGAAAAACGACAAAGGCGAATTGACCGCCGTGGGCGTCAAAGTCGGTGAGCGCGTTTTGTTTGGCAAATACAGCGGCCAAACCGTCAAGATCGATGGCGAAGAGCTGTTGGTCATGAAGGAAGAAGACCTGTTCGCGGTGGTTGACGCCAAGTGATGTGGATGGGTCCGAGCCCTGAAAGCGCTGGTCGCTTGCAGGATGGGCCCACAACTGTTGATTAATTTTTAGGAGCTATACAAATGGCAGCAAAAGACGTGATTTTTGGCGGCGAAGCCCGCGCGCGCATGGTCGAGGGTGTGAACATCCTGGCCAATGCAGTCAAAGTGACCCTGGGCCCCAAAGGCCGCAA
>CAMDLJ010000034.1 GCA_945901665.1 Bordetella parapertussis
GTGATGGGCGATGTCGATTTCAAAGTGTTCAGTGCCCCAGCCACCAGCAAAGGCGGACGCGTGGTGGCCTTGCGCGTGCCTGGCGGGGGCGACATCAGCCGCGGCGAGATCGACGGCTACACCGAGTTTGTAAAAATTTATGGCGCCAAAGGCCTGGCCTGGATCAAGGTCAATGATGTCAGCGCGGGGCGCGACGGCCTGCAGTCACCCATCGTCAAAAACCTGCACGACAACGCCATTGCCGAAATTTTGGCCCGCACCGGCGCGCAAAATGGCGACGTGCTGTTCTTTGGCGCCGACAAGGCCAAGGTGGTCAACGACTCGATGGGCGCGTTGCGCCTGAAGGTGGGCCACAGCGACATGGCCAAAAAGAGCGGTTTGTTTGAAAACCGCTGGACACCGCTGTGGGTGGTGGACTTCCCGATGTTTGAGTTTGACGAAGAAGCCCAGCGCTACACGGCGGTGCACCACCCCTTCACCGCGCCCAAAGACGGGCACGAAGACTGGATGGTCACCGCACCCGAGAAATGCATTGCCAAGGGCTATGACATGGTGCTCAATGGCTGGGAAATTGGCGGCGGGTCGGTGCGCATTCACCGCGCCGACGTGCAGCAAAAGGTGTTTGCTGCCTTGAAGATCACGCCCGAGGAAGCCCAACTCAAATTTGGCTTTTTGCTGGACGCCTTGCAGTACGGCGCCCCACCCCATGGCGGCATCGCCTTTGGTCTGGACCGCATCATCACCTTGATGACCGGGGCCGAGTCGATCCGCGACGTGATCGCCTTCCCCAAAACCCAACGCGCCCAATGCCTGCTGACCCAAGCGCCATCGCTGGTGGATGAAAAGCAGTTGCGCGAATTGCACATCCGCTTGCGCAACCTGGACGCCGTCAAAGCGGCTTGACAATCCACCGATAAGGCTGGCGTGGGGTGCGCCCTTATAGGTGGGCACGCCCTGGCCCGCCCATTGGCCCCAGCGTGCACAAGGCTTTGTCATGGTTTTGGCCTTGACCTGTGTTTGAATCGCCCCACTGTCGAACTGTCAAAGGAATGCCTTATGAATCGCTCACCCCAAACTTGGTTTATGCGTACTTTTCTCGCCGTGACCTTGTCCCTGGCCGCTGGTTGGGCTTTGGCCCTGCCCAGCCCCAAAGACATTGAAGCTGCCGTGGGCGCGGGGCAATTGCCCCAGGCCGAAACCATGCTGCGCGAGGTCTTGCAGGCCAAGCCGCAAAGTGCCAAGGCCCACTATGAGTTGGGCCAGGTGTTGGCCCGCCAAGGCAAATACTTTGATGCACAACAGGCCTTGGATCAGGCCAAAATCTTTGACCCCACGCTCAAATTTGCCAGCAGCCCTGAGGCATTTGCCAAAACCTATGACACGGTGCTTGCCCAAGTGCGCGGTGCGTCCAGCGCCGCCAGCGCGAAGGCGGCCATAGCGCCCATGGCGACCTCAGCCGCACCCGTGGCTTCGCCGGCACCGGCCAGCCCGGCGCCCAGCGGTGGCTTCAACCTGATGTATGTGTGGATGGGAGCTGCTGGCTTGGTGGTGTTGGGTCTGATTTTGCGCCGCCGCGCAGCTGCGGCCCCTGCCGTAGCCCCAGCAGCAGCCTCCGCTGCAGCCACAACAGCCTATGCAGGCATGCCCCCGCCAGCGCAGCCGGCCTACAACGGAGCGGCCATGGCCACGGGCGGCATCATTGGCTCTGGCCTAAGCCCAGCACAAGCCGCGGCCCCCGCACAGCGCGGCTTTGGATCTCAATATGCGCCCCAAGCCCCGGCCCACTACCCACCCGCTGCAGCGCCAGCCGCAGGCGGTATGGGTGCCATGGGTGGCGCGGTCATGGGCGGCGTGGCCGGCTTGGCGGCGGGCTATGCCTTGTCCAAAGCCATGGAGGGCGGCGCCAACCATCCCAACCCTGCCGCCAGCAACAACGCGGCCAACCCCTCCAACGACAGCGCGGGCTATGTGCCGTTTGACAACCACAGCAGCCCTGACATGGGTGCGTTTGATGCGGGCGCCGGTGGTGACAGCTGGGATGTGGGCCAGGCCCCCATGGACGACGAGTGGTGAGTTGCTGGCGCACCCATGTGCACCAACTTCACCCCCACCCGACAAACCGAATGGGCCACCCAAGCCTTGGGGGTCACTTGGCCCCAGGGACATCCTGAAGAAGTCTTTCCTGGGCAAATGGCCCCGGTTGTTTTGCGCAGCCACCGCCAAGAGCGGCTCGCTGCGGGCTTGGCCCGGTTTGGCCTGATACCCACCTGGGCCAAAGACCTGGGACAGGGGCGCCACACTTACAACGCACGCAGCGAAACCGCCGCTGCCAAGCCCAGCTTTCGGCATGCGTGGCAAGCGCGCCAATATGCCCTGTTGGTGGTCGATCGCTTTTACGAACCTTGCTACGACACTGGCCGTGCAGTGCGTTGGTCGATCGCTGCTGACAATGGTTCCCCCTTGGGGCTGGCTTGTTTGTGGGAGCGTTGGGTCGAGCCCCAAACCGCGCAAACCGTGGCCTCGTTTGCCATGCTCACTGTGAATGCCGATGCCCACCCGGTGATGAACCGCTTTCACAAACCGGGTGAAGAAAAACGCAGCCCCGTGTTGTTGCCGCTGGACCAGTGGCAACACTGGTTGTCTGCCACGCCAGAGCATGCCCAACAGATTTTGGATGCCCACCAAGCCCCGCCGCTGCGGGTGCAATCCGACCCATTGCCCGCACGCCAGCGCTCAGTGGCCAGTGCAGCCTGATCAATCGGTGGCAAATTGCTGCGGGTTTTTGCCTTTGAAGGGGGCGTAAAAGGCTTTGATGCGCGCCATGTCGGCCTCGATGTCGCCACTGGGCTCAAATACCGGACCCAGCCCGGTGACCTTGCGGGAATAGTCCAAATAACCCAAGACGATGGGCACTTGGGCCCCGGTGGCAATGTAATAAAAACCGGTCTTCCAATACCGTGTGTGGCTGCGTGTGCCCTCGGGCGGCACCACCAATTGCACCGGGCCTTGGGCCTCGCTCAGGGCTTGGGCCGAAGCCGCCACCAAGTTGTTGGCCTTGTCGCGCTGCACCGGAATCCCGCCCAACCACATCATCAGCCCGCGAAATGGAAACCTGAAGATTTGCACCTTGCCCATCCAGTAAATGTTCAGGCGCAAGGCAAACGCCACCATCAAGGTATAGGGCAGGTCCCAATTGCTGGTGTGGGGCGCGGCGATCAACACACTTTTTTGTCCGTTGGCCGGAAGGTGGCCTTCGATCTTCCAGCCGGTGGCTTTTAAAAAAGCGACGGAAAAACCGCGCAGCAAGGTGTTGACGATGGGGGTTTGAAAGATGGTGCGGTGCATGGGGCTGGGGCCTGGCCAGCCTTGCAAAGCCGACAAACTGAGGTAAAGCAATGGGTCAGATTATGGTGTGTCCACCATTGTCAAAAAGGCATTTTTTTGTATTCAAAAATACCTGTCCAAGCGTGCCATCGAAGTACCCCACGCTGACCCTGGGCTGTTTGGATGCCGGCCCACGGTCCCCCAGGTGCAAAATGCGCGGGGTCCGCACCTGCCCCCAGCTGGGCGCCCCTCACACCATGAACCCCACTTACAAATTGCCCCAATCTGTGCTGGTGGTCATTCACACCCGCGAGATGCAGGTTTTGTTGTTGCGCCGTGCCGATATGGGCAGTTGGCAGTCGGTCACCGGCAGCAAAGACCACGCGCAAGAAAGCTATGCCCATACCGCTGCCCGCGAAGTGGCCGAAGAAACGGGTTTGGACGTCAACGCGCCGGGCTGTGTGATGTGGGATTGGGGTTTGGAAAACATTTACGACATTTACCCCCAATACTGGCCGCGCTACGCCCCTGGCGTGCGGCGCAATACCGAGCATGTGTTTGGCCTGCAAGTGCCAGACAACAGCCCCATTGTGCTCAGCCCCAGCGAGCACACCGAATACCGCTGGCTGCCATGGCTGCAGGCCGCTGATGAGGTGTTTTCACCGTCCAACGCCGAAGCCATTTTGATGTTGCCGCGCCAAATCGCGCTGCGCTGGGGCACTTCTCAGTCGCCTGCGGGCCCCACATGATGGGGCTGAAAACCTTGCGCGTGGCCACTTACAACATCCATAAAGGGGTGCAAGGCCTGGGGCCAGCGCGGCGCTTGGAAATTCACAACCTCGGGCATGCGATTGAGCAGCTCGATGCCGACATCGTGTGTTTGCAAGAGGTGCGCAAGGCGCATCGCTTGGGCCAACGGCACTTCCCGCATTGGCCCGACATGCCGCAAGCCGATTTTTTGCGCCCCGAGGGTTTTGTGGCGGTGTACCGCACCAATGCGGTCACGCGCCATGGCGAGCATGGCAACGCTTTGTTGTCGCGTTGGCCGGTGGTGGGGCATCAGCATGAGGACATCTCGGACCACGGCTTTGAGCAACGGGGTTTGTTGCATGTGCAACTCAGCGTGGACCAGCGCGAGGTGCATGTGATCGTGGTGCATTTGGGTTTGTTGGCGGGGTCTCGCTTGCGCCAGGTGCGGCGTTTGTTTGATTTTGTTGAACGTGAAGTGCCCGCCCATGCGCCGTTGATCGTGGCCGGGGACTTCAATGATTGGGCGCGCCGCTTGGACCGGCCCTTGGCCCAGATGGGCTTGCGCTGCCACCATGGCTTGCCGACACCCACCTTTCCCGCGCGCATGCCCATGGTCCAACTCGACCGCATTTATGCGCGGGGCTTGCGACCCGTGAGCAGCCACACCCCGCACGGCGCGATCTGGGCACGCATGTCAGACCACCTGCCTTTGACCGCCGAATTTGCCTTCTGAAATGAAATGAACCCAGGCCCGACCACCGCGCACATCACCTTGCTCGAAGGCAGCCGTGACTTTTTTCCGGCCTTGGTCCAAGCGATGGATGGGGCGCGGCATGAAATCCATTTGGAAACCTATATTTTTGACTTTCATGGTGCGGCAGTCGATGTGGCCCAGGCCCTGGAGCGCGCCGCGCGCCGGGGGGTACAAACTTGCGTGTTGGTGGACGGGGTGGGCACCCCCGATGTGCCCTTGGTGTGGCAGCAACGCTTGGCGCTGGCGGGCGTGCAATGGCAAACCTTTGAGCCGGTGGCGCCCCTGGCGCTTTTGGTGCCCAGCCGTTGGCGGCGCTTGCACCGCAAACTCTGCGTGGTCGATGGCGAGGTGGCGTTTTGCGGTGGCATCAATGTGCTGGATGATTTTTATGAGGGCCATGAAAAGGCAACATTGCGCCAACCACGCTTGGATTTCGCGGTGCGCTTGAAGGGACCGCTGGTGGGCGATGTGCGCTACACCATGCGCCAACTGTGGTGGCGCATCCAAGCGGTGCGTGATTGGCGCGACAGCAAGTTGTCGGCCGCTGTCGACGCCTTGAAAGAAGTGGCTGCAGATCGCCAACGCCTGACCACGGGCCGTTGGCGCTTGGTGTTGCGTGACAACTTGCGCCACCGCACCCGCATCGAGCGCCATTACCTGCATGCCTTGGGCCGCGCACGCATTGAAGTGTGGATAGCCAACGCTTACTTTTACCCCGGCGCGCGTTTGCGCCGTGCCTTGTTGGCGGCGGCCCAGCGCGGTGTGCGCGTCACCATCTTGGTCCAGGGCCATTACGACCATGTGGTGCCGTACCGCGCAGCCCGCCATTTGTATGGACCCTTGTTGGCCGCAGGCGTGAGCATCCATGAATACCACGCCAGCTTCATGCATGCCAAAGTGGCGGTGATCGACGCGCAATGGGTCACGGTGGGTTCGTCCAACTTGGACCCACTGAGCCTGTTGCTGGCGCGAGAGGCCAATGTGGTGGCCCGTGATCCAGACTTGGCGCGGTTGCTGAAGCTTCGCTTGGCGCAGGTCTTAAAAGAGGGCGCGCACCAAATTCAAGCGGACGACCATGCCCACCGGGGGTGGCTTGAAAGCGCCTTGGACGCCATTTCTGCGGGCCTGTTGCGCTTGGCCATTTTCATCAGTGGCAAGCGCTACTGAAGCCAAGCCATCTCGCCTGTGAGGGGCATGGCTTGGCTGATACCATCTGCGCATGTTGAAGAAGCCCATTCCAGAAGCGACCAGCGTCACGCCAAGCGATGTGGGAACGCCCATGTCCGTCAAAATTCGCCAGCGCTTGGCGGCGGCGCGAAAGCGTTATCACTCCAATGACAATATTGCCGATTTTTTGGAGCCTGGCGACTTGGAAGCCTTGCTCGATGAAGTGGAAATCAAGATGCAGGGTGTGTTGGACTCGCTGGTGATTGACACCGACAACGACCACAACACCGGCAACACAGCGCGGCGCGTGGCCAAGATGTACATCAACGAAGTGTTTCGTGGCCGCTATGTGACCTCGCCCACGGTGACCGAATTCCCCAACGCAGAGCACCTCAACGAGTTGATGATCGTGGGCCCCATCACTGTGCGCAGCGCTTGCAGCCACCACTTTTGCCCGGTGATTGGCAAAATTTGGATCGGTGTGCTGCCCAACGAGCACACCAATGTGATTGGTCTGTCCAAATACGCCCGATTGGCCGAGTGGGTGATGGGGAGGCCGCAAATCCAAGAAGAAGCCGTGGTCCAGTTGGCCGATCTGATCCAGGTCAAAACCCAACCCGATGGCCTGGCCATCGTCATGGAGGCCACCCACTTTTGCATGGCTTGGCGCGGCGTCAAGGACATGGACAGCCGCATGATCAACTCGGTCATGCGCGGGGCTTTTTTGAAAGACCCGAATTTGCGCCGCGAATTTTTGTCCCTCATCCCACAAAAGGATTGACCCCATGCTGGTTCGAATGATTTATGTCAGCCGCGCCGTCAACCCCTCCAGCGGCAGCCCGACCGACTCCATCTTGGCCTCCTCGCGCGAACACAACTTGTCCAGCGGCATCACTGGCATCTTGTGCTTTGGCGGCGGCATTTATCTGCAGGCCTTGGAGGGTGGGCGCAACCAGGTCAATGCCCTGTACCACCAAATCGCCAATGACGAACGCCACCGCGATGTGGTGATCTTGTTGTACGAAGAAATCAAAGAGCGCCGTTTTGGCGGTTGGACCATGGGCCAAGTCAACCTCACGCGCTTGAATACCTCCATCGTTCTCAAGTACTCTGAAACCCACGACCTCGACCCTTATGCCGTCTCGGGCAGCGTATCGCTGGCTTTGCTGGAAGAGTTGATGGCCACCGCCTCCATCATCGGGCGCGGCTGACCCAGGCATGGAGGCTTTGCTGGGCTGCGATTTCAGCAGCAGCCCAACCCGACGAAAACCCATTGTCCTGGCCTGGGGCCGCTGCCAAGGTGCGCGTGTGCACCTGGAGCGCTTGCAGCGCTGTGACAGCCTGAGCGAATGGGGCCAGGTGATGGCGCAAGAAGCCGAATGGGTGGGCGGCTTTGATCTGCCCTTTGGTTTGCCGCGTGCCTTGGTGACACAGTTGAATTGGCCACAGACTTGGCGTGCTTGCATAGCCCATTACGCGTCCTTGGACCGCGCGCAGATTCGCGCCACCTTCAAGGCCTTTTGCGATGCCAGGCCCGTGGGTCATAAATTTGCCCACCGCGCCACCGATGGCCCTGCGGGTTCGAGCCCGTCGATGAAATGGGTCAACCCACCGGTGGCCTTCATGCTGCATGCGGGTGTGCCTGTGTTGGTCCAAGCCGGGGTGCATTTTCCGGGTTTGCATGCGGGTGACCCACGCCGTGTGGCCTTGGAGGCCTATCCAGGCTTGCTGGCCCGTGCGGTGTTGGGCGGGCGCAGTTACAAAAGCGATGACCGCGCCAAACAAACCCCCGAGCGTTTGATCGCGCGCAAAGACCTGATCCATGCCATGGAGATGGGCCAGGCCTTGGAGATGCGCTTGGTGCTCAGCCATGCCCAACGCGACGCTTTGGTGCAAGACGCCAGTGCAGACAGCTTGGACGCGGTGCTGTGTTTGATGCAAGCCGCCTGGGCCGCCCAGCGCCGCGCGCAAGGGGACGCTTTGTGTGGCTTGCCCACGCAGCTCGATCCCTTGGAGGGTTGGATCGTCACCGCCCCCTGGCCGGCTCCGCACACTTGATCTCAACTGCCGCCGCAACCCTGAAGACTGGGCCGCACACCATGGGTCATTTGCCACATCTGTCAATCTACGGCCGAAACATGGCCCATGCTTGCCTCTGGTTGAGCGGGCCCTGGGTGGCGTTGGTCTCAGGGTCTGTGGCTTGGGCAGATGCTGCGGCCCCACATCTGCAACCCGTTGCCCAGACGATAAGCCCTGGCATGCCAGCATCGCAATGGATGGGCTGGGTCACCAAGGTGGTCGATGGCGACACCTTGCATGTGCAACCCGCCCAGGGTGGGGCCAGCCAAAAGTTGCGCATCAAAGGCATTGATGCCCCCGAGCTGTGCCAAGCCTGGGGCTTACAGTCGCGCGAGGCCTTGGCCCGTTTGGTGTGGGGCCAGCGTGTCACGGTTCAGCCGCACGATGTGGATGACCATGGCCGTTGGTTGGCCCAGGTGATGGTCAACGGTGAAGACGTGGGCGCGCGTTTGGTGGCGCAAGGCCATGCCTGGTCATACCAATTTCGCCGCGACCCTGGGCCTTACGTGTTTCAGCAGCAGCAAGCTGCCATCAACCGCCTGGGCTTGTTTGGCCAGCCCCAAGCCATGCGCCCGCGCGAGTTTCGACAACGCCACGGGCCCTGCCCATGAGGGGATGGCTGTTCAGTGCGTCTGGCCTGAGCCGCAAACTGGGCAGTCTGGCTGGCGCAGCAAGCGCAATTCGCTCCAAGTCATGTGGCGACCATCCAGCATTTGCAAGCGGCCCTGCAAGCTGGTGCCCACGCCCGCGAGCAATTTGAGGGCCTCGGCGGCTTGCAAGCTGCCAATCACCCCCACCAAAGGGGCCAGCACGCCCATGGTGGCGCATTGCACCTCGGGCGGTGGTTGGTCAGGTGCAAACACGCAGGCGTAGCAGGGTGAGTCGCTGGTGCGGGCGTCAAACACCGTCACCTGGCCATCCCAGCGGATCACCGCGCCGGAGACCAGTGGCACGCGGTGTTGCACGCAGGCGGCATTCACCGCTTGGCGGGTTTCAAAGTTGTCGCAGCAATCGATCACCACATGGCTTTGGGCCACCAAGCTGTGGAGCAACGTGGTATCGGCCCGCTCGGTCAGGGCGTGAACCTGCACATCGGGGTTCAGTGCTTGCATGGCCGATGCCGCTGAGCTGGCTTTGGTTTGGCCCACGCGGGCCGTGGTGTGGGCAATTTGGCGCTGCAAATTGGTCAGGTCCACGCGGTCATGGTCCACCACGGTGATATGGCCGACCCCGCTGGCGGCCAAATACAAAGTAACTGGAGAGCCCAAACCCCCGGCGCCAATCACCAGGGCATGCGCAGCTAGCCATCGCTGCTGGCCCTCTACACCCACCTCATCGAGCAAGATGTGGCGAGAGTAGCGCAGCAGTTGGTCGTCGGTCATTGCTCCTTTTTCGCGGCAGGTCGTTCGGTTTGGGTCTTGCTGACCACCACCGGGCGACCTTTGAGCTGGTTGATGGCTTGTTGCAGCGGAAAGTCCTCTGCACTGCCCAACTCGGGCGGGCGGCGCTCGCTGTTGGGCTTTTTGGATTCTTCCTCCAGCCGCTTGAGGGCTGCCTCGCGGGCCTTTTCGCGCGCGGGGTCTTTCACCTCAGCGCCTTGGCCGCTGTTGAGGTGTTTCTCCAGGTCGGCTTCGCGGGTGCGCAAGATGGCAAAGGGGCTGCCTTCCAAGGTGTCGTCGAGCAACACATCGGGCACGATGCCCTTGGCTTGGATCGAGCGCCCGCTGGGGGTGTAGTAGCGCGCCGTGGTGATTTTCAGCGCCGTGTCGGGCCCCAACTGGCGCACAGTTTGCACCGAGCCTTTGCCAAAGGTTTGGCTGCCCATCACAGTGGCGCGTTTGTGGTCTTGCAAAGCACCGGCCACGATCTCGCTGGCCGAGGCCGAGCCTTCGTTGACCAGCACCACCAGCGGTATTTTCTTGTAGATGCCCTTGGTCGTTTCTGTCAAGCGCCGCACCGGGTCGGCCCCACGGCGCAGGTAGAACTGGGGCGAGGCTTTGTAGACGAATTTGCTTTCTTCAAGCTGGCCGTTGGTTGACACGACGGTCACATCCTCGGGCAAAAAGACTGCCGACACCGCCACGGCCGCATCCAGCAAACCGCCCGGGTCATTGCGCAAGTCCAGCACCAGGCCTTTGAGCTGCGGGTCTTGGTTGTAGATGTCTTCCAACTTTTTGACCATGTCCTCGACCGTGCGCTCTTGGAACTGGGTCAGCCGCACCCAGCCGTAGCCGGGTTCAATGGGTTTGCCTTTGACGCTCACCACTTTGATCTCTTCGCGCACGATGGTGACGGGGAAGGTGCGGTTTTCGGACTTGCGGAAAATGGTCAAAACCACTTTGGTGCGGGGCTCGCCGCGCATGCGCTTAACAGCCTCGTTCAGGCTCAGGCCGCGCACCGCTGTGTCGTCCACCTTGGTGATCAGGTCACCCGACTTGATGCCACCTCGGTCGGCGGGTGAGCCTTCGATGGGTGAGACCACTTTGACCAGCCCGTCTTCTTGGGTGATTTCGATGCCCACGCCCACAAACCGGCCAGCGGTGCCTTCGCGAAACTCTTTGTAGGATTTTTTATCGAAATATTGTGAGTGCGGGTCTAGGCTGGAGACCATGCCAGCGATCGCGTCGGAGATCAGCTTTTTGTCATCGACCGCTTCAACATAGTCGCTTTTGACCATGCTGAACACGGCAGCGAGTTGTTGCAACTCCTCCAAGGGCAGCGGCGCCATGGCACTGCGGGCACCCGAATGCAGCGACAAGGTGGTCAAAGACCCCACCAAGACGCCAATCGAGACCCAGCTCACGATTTTCAGTTTTTGACCCATGATGTCCTGCCGCAGTCGCGAATGAATAAGTGTGCAATATACAACGAGCACGGGTGCCGTGTATGGCCTTGCTGGGGCAAGGCCCATCCGGTCTTGTTGGCTTGGCCTGGGTGCATCAAGCGCGGCCTTGTTGGGCCACCGCAGCGGCGGCCTTGGCTGCCGCTTCTGGGTCGCCCAAATAGCGGTGTCCCAAGGGGCGCAATTGGGCATCAAGCTCGTAAACCAATGGGATGCCATTGGGGATGTTCAGGCCCACGATGTCTTGGTCCGAGACTTGGTCCAGGTATTTCACCAAGGCCCTGATGGAGTTGCCATGGGCGGCCACCAGCACCCGCTGACCCGACAAAATGGCGGGGGCCATGGTCTCGTTCCAAAAGGGCAATACCCGCGCCACGGTGTCTTGCAAACACTCGGTGAGCGGCACATGCGTGGTGGGCAGTTGGGCGTAACGGGGGTCGCCACGCTCGCTGCGCGGGTCGCTCTCGCTCAGCGCCGGGGGCGGGGTGTCGTAGCTGCGGCGCCAAATCAGCACTTGCTCGGCGCCATATTGCTTGGCCATGTCGGCTTTGTTTAGGCCTTGCAGCGCCCCATAGTGGCGCTCATTCAAGCGCCAACTGTGGGTCACCGGCAGCCATTGGCGGTCCATGCCGTCCAGGCAATGCCACAGGGTGTGAATGGCGCGTTTGAGCACGCTGGTGTAGGCCACATCAAACTCAAAACCCTCGGCTTTGAGCAGTTGGCCAGCAGACAGGGCCTGGGTCACCCCTGTGGGGGTGAGGTCCACATCGGTCCAGCCGGTGAAGCGGTTTTCCAAATTCCAGGTGGATTCGCCGTGGCGAAGAAGGACAAGCTTGTACATGGTCTTTTGAGGGGGCTTAAGGCGGGGTAAAGCCGGTGATTTTAGAATGACCTTTTTCCACCCCCACAGAACAGGACACCCGTTGACTTTCATTGCCGACAATTGGATGCTCATCAGCATCGCGCTGAGCTCTGGACTTTTGCTCTTGTGGCCGACCCTGCAAGGCTTCAGCGCCCCGGGTTTGAGCGTCAACGATGCCGTGTTCAAAATCAACCGCGAAAAAGCCGTGGTCATTGATGTGTGCAGCCCCGAAGAGTTTGCCGCTGGGCACGTCGTGGACGCCCATAACCTGGGTTTGGATCAATTGGAGGCCCAGTTGCCCCAAGTGGCCAAAAACAAAGCCACCCCCTTGTTGATGGTGTGTGCCAGCGGCCAGCGCGCCCAGCGCGCCGCGGCCAGCGCCAAAAAACTCGGCTACGAGCAAGTTTTTTGCTTACAAGGCGGCCTCAAAGCCTGGCGTGACGCCAATATGCCCACCGAAAAGGCCTGATACCCTCGGCCAGCCAATGGCCCCCGAACCCATAAACCTGCCCGCGACCTGAAAGGAACCCCATGCCTCCCATCAAGATGTACACCACCGCGGTTTGCCCCTACTGTGTTCGGGCCAAAAACATCCTCAAGTCCAAAGGGGTGGAGCACATCGAAGAGGTGCGCATCGACACCGACCCAAGCCAGTTGGCCCACATGATGTCCATCACTGGGCGGCGCACGGTGCCCCAGATTTTCATTGGGGACGTGCATGTGGGTGGCTGTGATGACTTGGTCGCCTTGGATGGCCGTGGCGGCCTGCAGCCTTTGCTGCACCCTTCAACCTGAGATAATCGCACCCTCCCAACCCGACTGGGCGCATGTCCGGTCGGGATTTTTTTCGCACAAGGAACCCTTGCCATGGCCGAAGACCAAGCCCCCGTATTTCAAATTCAACGCATATACCTCAAGGACTTGTCATTGGAGCAGCCCAATTCCCCGGGGATTTTGCTGTCGCAAGAGCAGCCTTCGGTGGACATCCAATTGGCCTTGGCCGCCGAAAACGTGGCCGATGGGTTGATCGAAGTCACTGTCACCGCCACCGTCACGACCAAAATCCTAGATAAAACCGTGTTTTTGGTCGAGGCCAAACAGGCTGGCATTTTTGAAGTGCGCGGCGTGCCAGAAGACCAAATGGGCCCGCTGGTGGGCATTGCCTGCCCGCAAATCGTCTACCCCTACCTGCGTGGCAATGTGGCCGACGTGGTGCAGCGCGCTGGCTTTCCGCCGGTGCACCTGACGGAAATCAACTTCCAGGCCATGTACGAGCAGCAGGCCCTGCAAGCAGCGGCCAACCCAGCGGTTCAGTGACCGACTGAGCACAGCGGGAGGTTTTTTGAGCACCCCCGGTTTGAAAGTGGCCGTGGTGGGCGCCGGTGCCTGGGGCACGGCTTTGGCCATCAGCGCCGCGCAGCAACACCAAGTCGTGCTGTGGGCGCGCAACGCTGAGCACGCCCAAAGCTTGCAACGCGAGCGAACCAACACCCAGTACCTGCCCGGCGTGGCCTTGCCCAGCGGCTTGCAAATCAGCCACCAAGATTTGACCGAGGTATTGCCCGGTTTGGATTTGTTGGTCATTGC
>CAMDLJ010000035.1 GCA_945901665.1 Bordetella parapertussis
GCATGAAGCCTATGCCCTGATGGGTTCGCGCCGGGTGATGGGCAAATTGGTGATGGTCAACCCCTGAGAAAGCTCTGCCAAACCCCGTCATCGCGATGATGGCAGCGTGAGGCTGGCCACGACCGCCTCACCGCCGCGCCCATCCACCCTGTAAGCCCCTCAAACCCCGCCGTGGGGATGGGTCGGGTCCACCCACAGCACCTGCTCGGGAGGTTCGGCGGGCTCGATGTCCAAATTGATGGCCACCGCTTCGCCATCGCTGCGGCACAACACGCACTCGAGCACCTCGGTGGGGCTGGCATTGATTTCTTGGTGCGGCACATATGGCGGCACATAAATAAAGTCGCCCGGGCCGGCCTCTGCCGTGAACTCCAAGTGCTCACCCCAACGCATGCGGGCACGACCCTTGACCACATAAATCACGCTTTCCAAATGCCCATGGTGGTGGGCGCCCGTTTTGGCATTGGCATGGATGGTGACCGTGCCAGCCCACAACTTTTGCGCCCCGACACGGGCAAAGTTGATCGCTGCCTTGCGGTCCATGCCCGGTGTTGACGGGACATTGCCGTCGAGTTGGTTGCCTGGGACGACACGCACCCCGTCATGCTTCCAATCGGTGGGCGGATGGCTGTGCGGATGGTCGTGGGGGGGATGGTCGGTCATGGGGTGTTCATTTTTTGCGGCCTTGACTTTGGGCAAAACGCCCTATCAGGTAAATACACAGGCACAAAGAGATGACCTGAAACACATATTGCAAAAAGCCATCACGGGACTCTGGCCCCAAAGCCCGAGGCAAAAAAATCACAATCAACCCAAAAATGATACCCAGCATGAGGTGAACCGGGTTGGGTTTCTGGGTCATTGGTGCATCTTCGCTCATGGCCTGGCTCCTGTGTTGGCGGGGTGGATCAAGAGGCTTACTTTAACAAGCCCAAGCCCCCTTGGGGGCTTGGTGTTTTCATCCATTCCGGTCCGGAAACCCAGTTTTGCGGCCCACAGTGATGAAGTGAATGCCAATTTGTCACTTACGGCACCAAAAACCTGATGGCGGAGGACTAGAATCCCACCGCACCCAAATTTCAATCACCTGATTGATTGAATAATGGAACAGTGACCCACTCCAGAAAGGTATTCGGATGTCAAGCCATGCTGCCCTGGCGTATTTGCGCCTGGTCAAAATCGTTCTTTCTTTGGAAAACCAAGCCCCTTTTCGGGACCTCGACCAAGAGTGCATCAAATTGCTAGAAGTCATCGCCTTGGGCGAACTCGAAGGCACGCCCTTGCAAGTGACCAAGGCCATGGAGCTCAAGCACATTGCGTCTCCCGCCAGCATCCACCGTAAACTCGAGGCGTTGCGCGGCCAAGGTTTGATTGAACATGTCTTTGTCGAGGGCAATCGGCGCACCAAATACCTCAAACCCACCGAATTGGCGCTGGCCCATTACGAGCGCATATCCCAAGAAATGAATCTCCTGGCCGGCTGACCACCTGCCCCCGGGATCCGGGATCCGCTGCGCCAATCTTCGCTGCGGCCGAACCGGATTCCCTGCCCGCCTCTGTTTGCAGGCAGTCACGCCTCATCGATCAATGCTGCACAATGCGAGGATGTCACTCTGCACTGCCCCGACCCAGATAGATTAAAACAACGATAATATTTGTCGGCTTGGCGCAGGGTTTAAGCCGTCTGCAGTTGAACCTTAAGATGACTCTCACACCTTTGTATTGGATTCCGCCTCTGACTGGACTGGCCGTTTCGGTGTTGACCGCGGGCCTGTTGATATGGGCCAGTGCGGCTTGGCATTGGGGGATGGACAAGGGCACCGGGGTGCAAAAATTTCATGCCAAAACCACCTCTCGTTTGGGTGGCGTGGCCATTTTTACCGGAATGTTGTTGGGCTTTGGGGTCTCTTACCTGTACTTTCCAAAGGACGGGTGGTTGGGCGCTTGGGTCATGTTGGCCTGTGCACCGGTGTTCGTTGGCGGCTTGGTGGAAGACCTCACCCACAAGGTTTCACCCAATGTGCGCTTGCTGATGGCCCTGGCTTCATCGGCCCTGGTGTATGCGGTGTTTCAGTTGGGGGTCATGCGCACCGACATCTACATCATCGATGTATTTTTGTCCCTGCCCTTTGCAGCTTTTTTGCTGACCGCCTTGGTCATTGCAGGTTTTGTCAATGCCATCAACATCATTGACGGGTTTCATGGTTTGGCCTCGGGCAGTGTGATCGCCTTTTTGGCCGGCATTGCGGGCCTGGCCTGGCTGGCAGATGACGCCATGGTGTTTCGCTGGTGCTTGCTCGGCGCTGGAGCCACGCTGGGATTTTTGTTATGGAACTGGCCCTGGGGCAAAATTTTCTTGGGTGATGGTGGGGCTTATTTGCTGGGTTTTTGGGTGGTCTTCTTGGGCCTGATGATTCCCCACCGCACGCCTGAGATCTCGCCCATGGCACCGGTGTTGGTCGGCATCTATCCATTGGTCGAAACGGTCTACAGCATGTACCGGCGCAAATTTGTGCGCACCCACCCCATCAACCACCCCGATGCCTTGCATTTGCACACTTTGATTTACCGCCGCTTGGTGCTGCGTCCGGGCTTGCACCTGAGCGCGGCCGAAAAAAATTCGGCCAATGCCCAGGTGGCCGGATATGGTTTTGTCTTGTCGGCGGTGCCCGCGGTTTTGGCCTGCGTGTTTCACGCCCAGACCAACGCCTTGTTGCTGTGCATGGCGGCATTTGCCTGGTTTTATATCGACTTTTACCGCCGAATCGTGCACTTTCGCAGCCCGCGCTGGCTCATGAAATGGTCGCGGGCTTGATGCCCCTGGCTAGGGCTTGATCCTCTGCACACCTGCGCAGACACGACATGCCCGCACCCTGGCACTGTGCTGGAGCGCCGTTCTACCTTGAGGTCAATACACCTGCAAAGGCGCTGACCTGACTTGGGCGGCCACCACCTCGCCGATCTCACAGGCCTGGCCAAAACCCATGCGGGCAAACACATCCAACACTTGGCCCACACAGTCGGGCGCACAACTCACCAACAAACCACCACTGGTTTGGGGATCGGTCAACAAGGTTTGGGCCAGGGGGTCCAAGCTGGCCGATAGCGCCACTTCAGCGCCATAGCCTTGCCAATTGCGCCCGGAGGCACCCGTGACCGCGCCGCCCAGCGCCCCCGCATGCACACCCGGCAACAACGGCACACGCGACCAGTCGATGCGCACCGAGGCACCCGCACCGCGGGCCAGCTCCAACGCATGGCCGGCCAAACCAAAGCCGGTGACATCGGTCATGGCATGCACCCCATCGATGGCCGCCAACACTGGGCCGGGGGTATTCAACTGCGTGGTCAGCGCCAACATGTGGGCATAACCCTCGGGTGAGAGTTGCCCTTTTTTGAGCAACGCCGACAGCACGCCCACACCAATCGGCTTGCCCAAAATCAACCGGTCACCCACTTGGGCATCGGCATTGCGCTTGACCCGTGATGGGTGCACCAAGCCCAATGCCACCAAGCCGTAAATGGCCTCCACCGAATCGATGGTGTGGCCCCCGGCCACCACAATGCCCGCGGCTTTGCACACCGTGTTGCCGCCTTCCAAAATGCGACCAATCACCTGGGTGCTGAGCACGTTGATGGGCATGCCCACCAAGGCCAAAGCCATGATGGGCGTGCCCCCCATGGCATACACATCGCTCAATGCGTTGGTGGCCGCGATGCGGCCAAAGTCCATCGGGTCGTCCACGATGGGCATGAAAAAATCAGTGGTGGCGATCAAGGCTTGCTGATCGTTGAGCCGATAAACCGCCGCATCGTCCGAGGTGGCAATGCCCACCAATATTTCAGGCGGCATGACCATCGCAGTGGTGCCTTGCAAAATTTCGCGCAGCACGCCAGGCGCGATTTTGCAGCCGCAACCGCCCCCATGGGAGAGAGATGTCAAACGGGGCGAGGTGTCGGTGGTGGGTTTTGTCATAGGCCGCCACTATAAGCGCGGCACCCACCGCCCGACCCAGCTGAACAAATCACAACACGCGGGCGTGGCGGCGCAAATTGATCAAGCTGCCACACAAAACCAACAGCATGGCCAAGGCCAGCAACACTGCAGTGACTTCTGTGAGTTGATGCTTTTCCAACCGAATGGTGGTGCCCAATTGGCGGTACACCTCCAACAGTTGCTGGGCATCGATGGCGCGGTAATAGTTGCCTTCAGTGATCTCGGCGACTTTTTTCAACACGCTTTCATCCAGGCGCACCCGCATGGACATGCCTTGGGCGCGCAAGACCACACCCTCTGGTGTGCCCACGCCCACGGTGTAGACGCGCACCCCGTGGTCGGCGGCGAGTTGGGCCATCTTGATCACATCGGGCCCCATATTGCTTTGGCCATCGGTGATGAGCACGATGGCCATGGCTTTGTTGGAACCCGGCGTGAGATTGACTTGGTTCGATGCCTGCCCAGGGGCGACCAGGGCGCGACCAGTATCGGGCTTGGGCGGACCGTCGGCCTCCATAATGATTTTTTCAGGGTCGATGCCCGAGCCCGGCAACAAATTGGCCAAGGCCACCACAATCCCGCTGCCCAAAGCAGAGCCCCGCTGCAAGGGCATGTTTTCAATGGCCCTGAACAATTCGTCGCGCTGGGTGGTGGGGGCTTGGGCCACGGACGCCGTGCCCGACAAGGTGACGATGCCCACTTTGACCGGCACCGGTTGCTCTTCAATGAAGGTGCGCACCGCCGCTTGGGCCGCCTCCAAGCGACTGGGCAGCACATCGGTAGCGCGCATGCTGCCCGAGGTGTCAATGGCCAACATCACCGTGTCCAAACGGCTGGGCAACAGCAACACCGCTTGGGGGCGTGCAAGGGCCAGCAATCCAGCCGCCAGCCCCAATCCCCACAGACAAAGAGGGGCACTGGGCCCGCGCCAAGCCCTGCGGGGAGGCGGTGTCGGCGCGGATGTTGGGTTGGGCGTTGGCACCGCTGGCGCGGCAGCGCTGCCGGGCCCATGCACTTGCAAATGCAAGCTTGGCCAGCGCCCTGCGCGGGTGAGCCACAGGTACACCGCCACCATCAAGGGCCAGGCCAACATGGCCCACAGCATCAAGGGCCAGATAAATTGGATGGAAGAAAACTCCAACACCTTCAGCCCCCCACCGCCATTGCCGCGCTGGTCGCTCCCGCGGCCACCTGGCTGCGGCGTTTGCGCAATTGGGTGAAGCGCATCAAGGCTTCGTCCAAGGCTTGGTCGGTGTGCAACTCCAAGCCATCCACGCCCGCATGCACCAAGGCAGCGCGCAAATCGGCCTCGCGCTGGGCAGCCGCTTGGGCAAAGCGTTCGCGAAACCCGACATCGTGGGTGTCCACCAGCAGTTGCTCGCCGGTCTCCGCGTCTTCCATCAACACCAAACCCACATCGGGGAGTTGGCGCTCCAGGGGGTCACACAAGCGCAGCGCCACCACCTCGTGGCGGCGCGCCAGTTGCGACAGGCCACGCTCCCACCCCGGTTGGCTGAAAAAGTCCGACACCACAAAAATGGTGGATCGGCGGCGGATCAGGTTTTGCGCGTCGTTGAGCAAGTTTTGCAAATGCGTCTCGCTGGTGGGCTGGTTGGCCTGCGCTTGCATGACGGTTTGCAACAGGTGCAGCATGTGGCGCCGTCCCGAGCGCGCAGGAATATGGAATTCGGCATGCGCGTGTTCGCCGGTATAGACCATGGCCCCCACCCGATTGCCGCGCCGGGTCAGCATGCGCGCGAGCACGCCCACCACTTCGGCGGCCAGCATGCGTTTGCTGGTTTGGCCCGAGCCAAAAGCCACCGAGCGCGACAAATCAATCAAAAACCAAGCCGCCATCTCACGGTCTTCTTGGTGCTCGCGCACATAGGGGGTTTGCATGCGCGCGGTGACATTCCAGTCAATGTGGCGCACGTCATCGTGCGCTTGGTACTCGCGCAAATCGGCCAGCATCAAGCCCGCGCCCCGAAACAAAGTGCGGTAGTCGCCTTGCAACTGGCCGTCCAAGCGCCGAATCACCGTCCACTCCAAGCGCCGCATCAAGGCCTCGGCCTGGCGCGTGGCATCGGGTGCGGGCTGTGTTGCCGCAGAGAAACTGGCTGAGGCTTGGTCCTCCCCCCCGGGCGCCAATCCCGCATCGGTCACGGGCGCACCGGACAGCCCGGTCAATGCCGGGGAGGCGTGGCCAGTCAACTGGGCCGCTGACTGGATTTTGCTTGGGTCTTTGGGCTGGCTGGGACGGCCGCGCCAGGCCTCAAGCCGTCGGCGCAGTCCGAACATGGCTGTCCAAGGGTTTATCGGGCACCGGCACGGCTTGCAGAATTTGCGCAATGATGGCCTCAGGGGTCTGCCCCTCGGACAAAGCCTCGTAGGACAACACCAAGCGGTGACGCAGCACATCTGGCACCAGGTCCAGCACATCTTGCGGCAAGGCATAGCTGCGACCGCGCAAAAACGCCAGGGCACGGGCCCCTTCAATCAAGGCAATGGTGGCGCGGGGACTGGCCCCAAAGGTGATGAATCGCGACCAATCGGCCAAACCAAAACGCTCCGGGTGGCGCGTGGCCGACACCAACTTGACCGCAAACTGGATCAGGCTGGGGTCCACATAGCCTTGGCGACAGGTTTTTTGCAACTGGGCGATTTGATCGGTGCTGGTCACAGCGGCCACCTCAATGGCCTGACCGATCACCCGTTGCACGATGACAAATTCCTCATCCTCCTGGGGGTAGCCGACCAACACCTTCATCATGAAGCGGTCCACCTGGGCCTCGGGCAATGGGTAAGTGCCCTCGGTTTCAATCGGGTTTTGGGTCGCCATCACCAAAAACGGTGTGGGCACTTTGTGGGTTTCGCCAGCAATGGTGACTTGGCGCTCCTGCATGACTTCCAGCAAAGCGCTTTGCACCTTGGCTGGCGCGCGGTTGATTTCATCGGCCAGCAACAAGTTGGCAAACACCGGGCCCAAAACGGTGCTGAACTCGCTGGTTTTTTGGCTGTACATGCGCGTGCCCACCAAGTCGGCAGGCAGCAAATCGGGGGTGAACTGGATGCGCTTGAAACTGCCCCGAATGGTCTTGGCCAGGGTGTTGACGGTGAGCGTTTTGGCCAAACCGGGCACGCCCTCAATGAGCAAATGACCCTGGGCCAGGATGGCCACCAGCATCCGCTCCAAAAAATGGTCTTGACCAACCACCACCCGCTTGACTTCGTACAACACCCGCTCCATCAGGGCAGCGTTGTCGAGGTTGGGATCGGCACTGGCGCTTCGGTTCCATTCGCTGGGATTCATGTCGGTTGTTCTCCGTGTCAAAAAGGGGGAATGCCCACAGCGCTGCCCGCACTTTCCATGGTGGCGGCAAAGCCAATGCCAATGAAGGTGCGCGCCGAGGTCGGGTTCAAGATGGCGGTCACGATGCCCACCACCTCGCCCGAGAGGTTGACCAGGGGCCCGCCCGAATTGCCGGGATTGGCGGCCGCATCAAACTGAATCAAACCTTTCATGGGCATTTTGCCCTCGGGCTGAAATGAGCGGTTCAGGCCCGAGACCACACCGGCCGATACCGATGGGCCAATGCCAAATGGGAATCCCACCGCCACCACCTCGTCACCGGGCAGCAGATTGCTGCTCGAGCCCATGGTGGCGGGCTGCAAATCGTCGGGGATTTTTTGCGGTTTGATCACCGCCAAGTCGTTTTCGGGCATGGTCGATATCACCATGGCCGGTGACTCCAGGCCATCGAAAAAAGTCACCTCCAAGCGCTCGGCGTTGGAGATGACATGAAAGTTGGTCAGGATGGTGCCGTCCTCAACGATCACCACCCCCGTGCCCACACCCAACTCCTTTTCGCCGGCCTTGGGGTTTTGGGGGTCGGTGCCAAAGGCGCGCACCCGGACCACCGATGGCCACACCAATCCCGCCGCTTTGGCCGTGCGCGAGGGCAAGTCTTGGGTGGCCAAAGTGTGCAACACCGCTGCATCGATGTCTTTTTGGGTCAATACCTGGCGGGGCGTGCCGAAACGCTCGCTGGCCCACCACATGGCCCCGCCAATGGCCAAACCGATGAGCAACATGGCCCAGCGCTCATGGCGCACAAACCCGTTTTTCCAGCGCGATGTGCGGGGCGCGGGCGCGGGGGCCACTGGCTCGCCCGGGCTGGGCGTGCGCGCCGGTGACGGCTGGCTGGCGTAAACAGTGGCGCGTTTCATGTCTAAACCATAGCACAGCCAGGGGTGATAAAGTGTCCCTGACCCCAACCGACTCCAGACACCGATGCAATTTGTTTGGCCTCAAGCCCTGTGGGCGCTCTTGCTAGCGCCTTTGTTGTTGGCTTTTTACCTCTGGCTGCTGCGGCGCAAGCAGCGCAGCGCCTTGGCTTACCCCAGCCTGGCGCTGGTGCGCACCGCCATGGGCCCGCGCAAACTCTGGCGTCGCCATGTGCCCCCAGCCTTGCTGGGTTTGGCCTTGATCAGTGCGGTGGTGGGCATGGCCCGTCCGGTGGCCAGCGTGGTCTTGCCTGCCGATTACATGACCTTGGTGCTGGCCATCGATGTCTCGCGCAGCATGCTGGCCGAGGACGTGGAGCCCAACCGCATCAAAGCCGCCCAGGCGGCGGTGAAAGATTTCATCCGAGAGTTGCCGCCCAACATCCGGGTGGGTGTGGTGTCCTTTGCTGGTGCGGCGCAACTGGTGCAAGGCATCACCGACCAGCGCGAGGAATTGGTCGCCTCCATTGACCGCTTTCAATTGCAGCGCGGAACAGCCACCGGCAGCGGCTTGCTGATGGCCTTGTCCACCTTGCTGCCCAACGCGGGCATCGATTTGGAGGCAGCTATTTATGGTCAGGGTTTTGGCGGCTATGGCAGCTATGGGAACTCCGCCAGCCCAGCACCGGTATCTCCACCCAAAGCCAAACCCAGCTTCACCCCAGTGCCAGCGGGCTCCTACTCGGCGGGAGCGATTGTGTTGCTCTCCGATGGGCGCCGCACCACGGGTCCCGACCCCCTCGAGGCGGCTAAGCAGGCAGCGCAACGCGGGGTGCGCGTCTACACCGTTGCCTTTGGCACGCCCAATGGTTTTATTCCAGGCTTTGAAGGCTCGTCTTTTTATGCCAAGGTGGACGAAGAAACCTTGCAAGCGATCGCCAAAGCCACCGAGGGGGAGTTTTTCCGTGCGGGCAATTCCAACGATTTGAAACTCATATACGAGCATTTATCGACCAAATTTGCACTGGAGCGTCGCGACACTGAAATATCCGCCCTGTGGGCCGCGCTGTCTTTGGTGTTGTTGCTCTGCGCCGGTGGCTTGTCCCTGGCATGGTTTCGCCGCCAGCCCTGGGGCCAAGCCTGAATCGGCTTTGATCCCCCGCCCCTCAGGCGGGCAAAACTTCAACCCAGGCGCTGACTTGGCCTTGGACACCCTGATCATCTTGCCACGCCACACGGATGTCCCCGCTTTGATCGGGCAGGACCCAAAACTGGAGCAACGGGTTGGCCGCCACGCCCGAGCCCATGCGGGCGCGAAACACCACACGACCGCCGTATTCCGCGCTCATGCTGTGGATCAAGTTTTTGGCGATCGATGAGCCAGAAAAGTCATATCGAAACCCCGTCTCCATGGGGTGCTGAATCAACAAACGCACCTCCATCGGCTGGCCGCGGCGCACGGGAGAAGACACTTGGATGCGGGCCAACATGTCAGGACGCATCCATGCAAGCCGATTCGGTCACCTCGACTTCGGCCGTACCGCGCCACCAGCGCCCGTCCGAGGTTTGCACCAAGGCCATCACCTCTTGGGATCCGTTCAGGCGCACCCGCGTGGCCACCTCGGCCTTGGCCGACCAGGGGCCCAACTCAAACTCGGCGATCAGCGGACGCGGGTTGCGGTTGGAGAGCAACACCACGCGCCGCACATGGTTGCGCTCGCTCATGGGGCTGTCCACCCGCACACTCAGGGGCACCGACAAGCCGTTATCGGCCAAGCGCGGGGTGACCACGCTCACCCGCTCAGGCGTGGGGTTTATACCCCCGGTGAAAGGGCCATACAACTGCGCCCAATCCAGGTTGGCGGGCGGGGCCTGGGCCCGCGCAGGGGCTGCGGCCCAGCCCACACAGGCCAGCAAGCCGCCCAAGCCTTGGCGGCGAGACCAACTGAGCGACGAGGCCTCAGACAATGCGCAAACCGTGGTTTTTCAGGGGTAAGCTGCGCACCGGTTTGCCGGTGGCGGCAAAAATCGCATTGAGGATGGCCGGCGCCACCACGCAAATGGTGGGCTCGCCCACCCCACCCCAAAAGTCAAAGGTGGGGGCAATGACGGTCTCAATGCGCGGCAACTGACGCAAGCGGGCAATCGGGTAGCGATCGAAATTGGTCTCCACCATGCGCCCATTGGCCACGCTGGACTGGCTTTGCAGGGTGTCAAAGCCATAGGCCACCGAGCCCTCCACTTGGGCGGCGATTTGGTCGGGATTGACCGCATGGCCGCAATTGGTGGCCAGCACCAAGCGCAGCACCTTCACCTCATCACCCTTGACCGTCACCTCGGCCACAGCAGCGGTGTAACTGGCATAGCCCATGAACTGGGCGATGCCCCGGTGCACGCCCGCTGGCAAGGGCTTGCCCCAGCCAGCCTTGTCCGCGGCGGCGTTCAGCACAGCCAAGTGTTTGGGGTGCTTTTGCATCAAGGCACGGCGAAACTCCAGCGGGTCGCGCCCAGCGGCCGCGGCCACCTCTTCCATGAAGCACTCCAGGTACAAACCGTTTTGATTGGTGTTGACGCCGCGCCATGGGCCCACCGGCACATGGGTGTTGCGCATGGCGTATTCGGTGCGCAGGTTGGCCACGGTATACCCAATTTGCGCATCGTGCGGCTCGGGCCAGTAGCCTTGGAGTTGGCGTCGGTCTTTGCCGTCTTTGATGTTTTGCGGTGACAAATAAGCGTTGATCGACTGGCCCGACACCCGCAACTGCAAACCCAGCAAATTGCCCTGCGCGTCCAAACCAGCTTCCAGCTTGCACTGACCGATGGGGCGGAAAAAGTCTTGTCCCATGTCCTCTTCGCGGCTCCAGATCAGCTTGACCGGCACACCGGGCATTTGCTTGCCCAGCAACACCGCTTGGCGCACATAGTCTTGTTGACCGCCCCGGCGGCCAAAGCCACCCCCCAAGGTCTGGTTGTAGACCTCGCATTTCTCCAGCGGCAAGCCACTGGCAGAGGACAAAGCCGCCAAAGAGGCCTCGGCATTTTGGCTGGCCACCCAGACCTCGGCGCGGTAGTCGGTGACCAGTGCCGTGCAGTTCATGGGCTCCATGCAAGCGTGCGATACAAACGGCGTGCTGTACACCGCCTCGACCCGCTTGGCGGCGCCCGCAATGGCTTGGGGTGCATTGCCCACATCCAAATCGGCAAACACATTGTTCGCCGATGTCAGCCCCTCTTTGAGCCGCTCTGCAATGGCGGCGCTGTTTTCTTGGCCATTGCCCTGCTCGTTCCAGACAATGGGCAAATCCTGCAAAGCGGTTTTGGCGCGCCACCAGTTGTCGGCCACCACGGCCACGGCGTTGTCGTCGACCTTGTACACACCCAAAATGCCTTTGCGGCCTTTGAGCTTGGCCGCCTCAAAGCTGACCAGCTTGCCCCCAAACACCGGGCTGGCTTGGATGGCGGCATAGACCATGCCGGGCAAGCGGGTGTCGATGGCGTAGTTTTGCTTGCCCATCACCTTGGGGGCGGTGTCCAAGCGCTTCATGGGCTTGCCCGCAAGTTTCCACTGGCGCGGATCGCGCAACACCAAAGTTTTGGGATCCGGCGGGGCAATTTGGGCCGCCGCGGTGGCCACTTTGCCGTAGGTGGTTTTGCGCCCCGATGCCGCATGGGTGATGACCCCTTTGGCCACGCTGAGTTCAGACACGGCCACACCCCATTGGTTGGCGGCGGCTTGCAGCAACACCGTGCGTGCGGCCGCGCCACCTTGGCGCATGTACTCCTGCGAGCCACGCACCCCGCGACTGCCACCCGTGGACATATCGCGCCACACGCGTTTGCGCGCCAGGTTTTGACCGGGCGTGACCATTTGCACCTTGACCCGGGACCAATCGCATTCCAACTCTTCGGCCACCAATTGGGCCAGGCCGGTGTGGGTACCCTGCCCCATTTCGGCGCGGGCCACGCGGATGATGCAGCTTTCATCGGGCTGAACCACCACCCAGGCATTGACTTCGCTGACCTCGCCCGGTTTGGTCTGGGCCCCGGCTGGCCAATGGAACCCCAAGGACAAGCCAGCGCCAGCGGTGGCGCTGCTGATCACAAAAGCGCGGCGGGACAAACGGGGGTTTGATGTGTGGTGTGTCATGGTCGCTCCTTTCAGGCCTGGGCCGTTTGCTGTTCGACCACGTCACCCGCGTCGCTGACCATGTGGATCACCGAGCCCTCGCCTTTGCCGGTTTTGGCAGCCAAGTGGATGGCCGCACGAATGCGCTGGTAGGTGCCGCAGCGGCAGATGTTGGTCATGGCCTCATCGATATCGGCATCGGTGGGCTTTGGTTTTTTGCGCAGCAACGCGGCCGCGGCCAAGATTTGACCCGACTGACAATAGCCGCATTGGGGCACATCCAGCGCCTTCCAAGCCATCTGCACCGGGTGCGTGCCGTCTTTGGACAAACCTTCAATGGTCATCACCTGGCTGCCGACCGCCGCTGAGACGGGGTAAGAGCAAGACCGCATGGGCTCGCCATTCACATGCACGGTGCAAGCGCCGCATTGGGCAATGCCACAGCCAAATTTGGTACCCATCATGCCCAACTGGTCGCGAAGCACCCACAACAGCGGCATTTCGGGTTCGACGTCGACTTGGTGGCTTTTGCCATTGATGCTCAGTTTCAACATGCGAAGGTCCTTGAAGGTCAAAATCAAGCACCTTAGAGGATGACACGCCCCTGGTCAATCCGTGGAATTCCCAAACACCTACCTGCCAGGTATTGATCAACAGGATTAAAACCAATCCGTCAGCGATGGCCTATCGGTCAACCAATGCCCATCATTCAAGGTCTTGATGGCGGCGTCGCAAGCGCGCTTGCGGGTGTTGCTGGGTCAAATAGGCCGCGGTGGCCCTTTCAACGGCGGGCAAATTGTCATGCAATCGCTTGAGAAACTCGGTCAACTGCGCTTGCTCATGT
>CAMDLJ010000036.1 GCA_945901665.1 Bordetella parapertussis
GGCACAGCGGTCAAGCTGGTGGGCGAGGAGACCTTTCGCATCGTGCGCGAGTCGGTCGATGGCTTCATCAGCGTGGACACCGATGCGGTGTGCGCGGCCATCAAAGACGTGTTTGTCGACACCCGCAGCATCGTCGAGCCCGCGGGCGCTTTGGGCGTGGCCGCCATCAAACAATACGTGGCCCAGCACAAAACCCGGGGCGAAACCTATGCCGCGATTTTGTGTGGCGCCAACATGAACTTTGACCGCCTGCGCTTCGTGGCCGAACGCGCCGAGGTGGGCGAAGAGCGCGAGGCCTTGTTTGCGGTGACCATCCCCGAGCGCCACGGCAGCTTGCGCGCTTTTTGCCAGTTGCTCGGCGAGTTGCCCCATTTTGGCGGTGGCAAGGCGCCGCGCAACGTGACCGAATTCAACTACCGCATCAGCGACGACACCCAGGCCCATGTGTTTTTGGGCCTGAGCACCTCCAGCCCCGGGCAAAGCCCCAAGATTGCGGCGTTTCTGAGCAAGCACGGGTTTGCCACCCTCGATTTGACGCACGACGAACTGGCCAAAGAGCATTTGCGCCATTTGGTCGGCGGCCACTCGAGCTTGGCCCACAACGAGCGCTTGCTGCGCTTTGAGTTTCCCGAGCGGCCCGGCGCGTTGATGAAGTTTTTGCTGGCCATGCGCGAGGGCTGGAACATCAGCTTGTTCCATTACCGCAACCAAGGTGCCGACTACGGTCGCATTTTGATGGGCCTGCAAGTGCCCCATGCCGACCGCGCCGCGTTTGCGCATTTTTTGACCGAGTTGGGTTACCCGCACGTGGACGAAACCCGCAACCCGGCTTACCGCTTGTTTTTGCGCCGCTGATCCGGTTGGCAAAGCCTTTGATCAGTGGGTCAGTCATCCATGGATGGCTTCGCTGCGCTCGCCATGACGGTTTTTGCCACACAAGCGCGCCATACCTACCAGCACGTCATTGCCAAGCCCGCAGGGCTGCGGCGAGGCGCTAGGGCCGCAAAACTTCAGGGTTGGCGCGGCAAGGGCATGTCCAGTTGCAAAGCGCTGGGCCCACCGACTTGGGCGCCCAAACGGGCCCCCAAGCGATCCACCGATTGCAAGACCAGGCCGTCCACCACCTCTTGGCCGATTTGATAAGGTTTGGGGGCTTGGCCATCGATGCCGATCAAGGCCGCGCCGCGCCGCGCACCGGCACTGGCAACGCCCACCAGTTTGAGGCGGCTGGCCACACTGGGAGAAACCACCACCTCGGCCACGCTGCTGGCGGGTGCGCCCAGCAAACGGGCGGCCTCGGGGCCTACCAAGGCGGGGCCAGGGGCGACGCCCAAAGCGGCACCTGGGGGCGCGGCGGCCAAGCCCTGTTCGGCGGGGAGCTGTAGCAAGGCCCGCAAGACCCAGGCCGAGCCACTCCAACCCAGGGCCAACCAAATGGCCAAGGTGAGCACGGGCATGCCCCATTGAGCGGGCGCCAAGCGCTGTGGCCAAGAGATGTGTCGCATGAAACCATTATCATTCAAAGGTGCCCGACCTGGCCTTGGTTGGGCCCATGCACCCAGGCCTGCCCCAAGCAGGGCACAGGCTGCATCACCCCCCAACGGACCTGCTATGAACCATTGCCACCATCACCCCGCAACCCCAGCGCCCGCAACCACTGGCTTGAACTGCGCCGCGCCTTCACAGCAACCACACCCACGCCAACAAGGCATGCGCGGCTTCACCCTGATAGAGCTGATGGTGGTGCTGGTCATCATTGGCGTGCTGGCGGCCTTGATCGTGCCCAATGTGATCAACCGCGCCGATGACGCCCGTGTCACTGCGGCGCGCACCGATGTCAACAACCTGATGCAAGCGCTCAAGTTGTACAAGCTGGACAACCTGCGCTACCCCACCAGCGAGCAAGGATTGCAAGCCCTGGTGGCCAAACCCAGCGTGGGGCCAGCCCCCCTCAACTGGAAGCCCTACCTGGACAAGCTGCCCAACGACCCCTGGGGCCGACCTTACCAGTTGCTCAGCCCAGGTATCAAGGCTGAGGTCGATGTGCTGTCTTACGGGGCCGATGGCCAAAGCGGTGGCGAGGGAGCCAATGCCGACATCGGCAGCTGGCAGTGAATCGCCTTGCAGACAAGGCATGAAGCCCAGGCACTGGCCCCAATTTGGGCAGCCACGCTTGCAGCGCGGCTTCACCCTGATTGAAATATTGGTGGTGCTGGCCATCGTGGCCCTGGGCACGGGTGCGCTGGTGTGGAGCCTGCGTGACAGCGCCAGCCAGCAATTGGATGAAGAGGCCCAACGCCTGAGTGCCCTGCTTGAAGCCGGCCGCGCCCAGTCGCGCACCAGTGGCGTGGCCCTGCGCTGGCGCAGCAACGACACCGGCTTTGTGATCGAAACCCTGCCACCCAGCTTGGACCCACCCAAGCCCCATGCGTGGCTATACCCCCAAACCCGCGCCAGTGTGACCACGCTGTGGCTGGGGCCTGAGCCCATCTTGCCCCCGCAAAGCCTGGTGCTGACCCAAGGCGACGGCAGCCGCGGCAGCGTGCGCGTGGCCAGCGACGGTCTGCGCGCCTTTGGCACCAGCCCATGACTGCCACATGAATTCCATCCGGCCAACACCCCCCCGCCCGCCCAAACCACCTGGCTTCACCCTGGTGGAGGTGCTGGTGGCGCTGGCCATCGTGGCGGTGTCGCTGATCAGCGCCAGCCAAGTGGGCGGGGCCTGGGTGCTCAACGCCAACCGGCAATGGCAATACCAATTGGCCCAGGTGTGTGCCGACAACGCACTGATCGCCTTGCGCCTGTCGAGGCAATTGCCGGGCCTGGGCGAGCTCAGCATCGAATGCACCCAGGCCCAGCGCGACATGCGCGTGGTCCTCACCGTGCGCGCCACGCCCAACCCCTCGTTTCGCCGCGTCGAGGCCCAGGTGTTTGAGGCCCAAACCCCGCTCATCCGGGTGCAAACCGTGATCGGGCGGTATTGAGATGCCGACGCTCAACCGGGCCAGGCCCATGCGGCGACAGCGCGGCTTTACCCTGGTGGAGGTATTGATTGCCCTGGCCTTGATGGCGGTCATGGGCGGGCTGAGCTGGCAGGGACTGGACAGCTTGATGCGCAGCCGCAGCGCGGTACAAACCGAGCATGCGCGCAGCACCGTGCTGGGAACCGTGCTGGCCCAGTGGCGCGCCGATCTGAATGCAGCCACCGTCTTACCCGGCCAAGGCCAGGTCAGCGGCATCGACTGGGACGGGCGCGTGCTGCGCATCACCCGGCGCAGCACCGAGGTCAACCCTGATGGCAGCGACGCCGGCGTGTGGGTGGTGGCGTGGCGCTGGCAATCCGAAGGCGGCCAAACCAGTGGCCCTTGG
Source organism: Bordetella parapertussis (assembly GCA_945901665.1). Next base: position 3,370 of record CAMDLJ010000036.1, read on the forward strand.
CAGCGTTGGCAGTCAGAGTCCTTGCGCGACAGCGCCAACGTACAACAAGCCTGGGCCCAAGCGGCGGTGTGGGGCCAAAACAGCATCACCGATGGCAATGCGCGCCAAACCGATGCATTGCCCTTGCAAGGCTGGCAAATCTACTTTTACCGCGACAACGCCTGGGGCAACGCCTTGTCCAGCGAGGGCACGAGCACGAGCACGAGCACGAGCACCAGCACCAGCAATAACAGTAGCACTGGCACCAGCACCGCTGCGACCATGCCCGACGCCGTGCGGGCGGTCATTCAACTCGCTCCCGACAGCGGGCGGGGCAGCATCACCATCGATTGGGTGCGCCCCAATTGGAGCGTAGGGCGCTCATGATGAACCCATCCCGCAGCCCAGGCCTGCGCCACCCTCATCCCGACTTGACCAGCAGCGGGCTAGTCAAGCCCCAAAGCGCGACCCCGAAATTGAGCAAGCAAGGGGGTGTGGCTTTGCAGTTTGCGCACCAGCAGGGCGCGGCCCTGCTGATGGCCATGCTCACCGTGGCCTTGGTCGCCACCTTGGCCTCCGCTGGTGTGTGGCTGCAGTGGCGCAGCATTGAGGTGGAGGCCACTGAGCGGCAACGCGCCCAAGCCCATTGGTTGCTGCTGGGTGCACTGGACTGGGCGCGCATCATCTTGCGCGAGGACGCGCGGGCCGGCGGCGAAAACGGCCAAGACCATTTGGCCGAGCCCTGGGCCGTGCCCTTGCAAGAGGCACGCTTGTCCACCTTTGTGTCGTCCAACGCAGAGGGGGTGAGCCGCGACGACGAGCGCCTGGCTGAAGAGGTTTTTTTGTCGGGCCAGATCAGCGACTTGCAAGGTCGGCTCAATGTGCTCAACCTGGTCGAGTCCGATGGCCAGATGTCCCAAGCCAGCTTTGCTGTTTTTGAGCGTTTGTTCAAGCACCTGGGCCTGCCCCCCACCGAGTTGCAAGCCCTGGTCCAGCAACTGTTGCAGGCCCATGGCAAGTCGGTGACCCGGCCCTTGCGGCCCCAACGCGTGGAACAACTGGCCTGGCTGGGTTTGTCGACCAACACCTTGGCGACTCTGGCGCCGCACGTGAGCGTGCTGCCCGTGCGCACCCCCGTCAACCTCAACACCGCCAGCGAGGCGGTGCTGCTGGCCAGCCTGAGCGGCGTGGACGCGGCGGGCGCCGAAAAAATGGTGCGACAACGCGCAAGCCGCCACTTCAACACCTTAGAGGATGCCCGCGAGCGCCTGGACAACCCGCGCGTGGTCTTTGACCCGGCGCAGCACAGCGTGAACAGCCGCCACTTTGAAGTGCGCGGGCGTCTGCGATGGGGTGCCGCCGTGCTCGAAGAGCGCAGCTTGGTGGAGCGCAATGGTGTGGACGTGCGGGTGCTGTGGTCTGACCGAGGTCAGCTCGCCGCCCCCCAACGCGAGCCTTTGGGTCGGGCCTTCGTACAATGAGAAATCCATGCTGATCATCGCCCTGCCCCTGCACACCGAAGGTGCTGCCACCGAATACCTGCACGTGCGTGCAGGCCCCGGCGCAGCCACGGGACATGCGCAATCCGCCACGGCTGCGCGTTTGCCGCGCGACGCAGGCACCGTGGTGGCCGTGGTGCCCGCCCAAGCCCTGGCTTGGCACACCATCACACCGCCCCCCGTGGGGGCTGCCCGCTTGGCCGCCGCCTTGGAAGGCTTGCTCGAAGAGCGCTTGCTGGAAGACCCGGCCCAGTCGCAAGTGGTGTACACGCCCGACGGCGCCGCCGCCGCCGCCCAAGGTCAGACCTTGACGGTGCTGGTGTGCCAAAAAGCCTGGCTGCGCCAAGCGCTGGCTCCCTTGCAAGCGCAGGGCATGGTGGTTTCACGCATCGTGCCTGAATGGTCTCCCCAGGCCCAAGCTGCACCCGTTTTGTGGGTGGGTGGCAGCCCCGAGCAGGTTCAGGCCGTGGCCTGCGGTCCACAAGGCGCAATGGTTTTGCCACCCCCGCCTTGGTCCAGCGCCATCAGCGCCACCCTGAACCAGCCCGAAGCGCAGTTGCTGTGCGAGCCGGCCATGGCCGCTTGGGTGCAACAACAATTTGGCCGTGCACCGCGCATGCTCAGCCCGGGCCAGCGTTTGTGGCAAGCGCAACAAACCGATTGGGATTTGGCCCAGGGCGAATGGGCCCAGGGGCGGCGTCAACGTTGGGCGCGGTTTGCACGCGAGTTGGCCCTCAACCTGTGGCAAGCCCCGCGTTGGCGACCTGCCCGCTGGGGACTGCTGGCTTTGCTGGTGTTGAACCTGGTCGGCTTGCAGTGGATGGCCTGGCAACAGCGACAGCTGCAGGCCCAACTGCAAAAAGACATGGCCATGCTGCTGACCCGCAGCTTCCCCGCTGTGCAAGTGGTGGTGGACGCCCCTTTGCAAATGGCCCGCGAAGTGCAGGCCTTGCAGCGGGCCATGGGTCAACCCAATGCGGCCGACTTGGAGCCCATGTTGACCAGCCTGGCCCGCGCCCTGCCCGCCTCGGCCCAGCTCAGCAGCGTGCAATACAGCCCAGGGGAGTTGCGCTGGCAGGCCCCGGCCGTGACCAACGACCGCATTGAAGCAGCCCGTGAGCCCTTGCGCCAGCAAGGTTACCAATTGGTGGCCGATGGCACCTATTGGGTGTTGCGCACCGAGGTGCGGCCATGAGCGCGCTGGGCCGCTGGATTCCCCAGGGCTGGCACCAGCGCTGGATGGACTTGAGCGGGCGCGAACGCCTGGGCTTGGGCTTGGCCTTGGGCGTGCTTGCGCTGGCGCTGTTGTGGTCGTTGGGGGTGGCGCCGGCGTGGCACCAGTGGCAGCAAGGCCAGGGTCAAACCCAGGCATTGCAAACCCAATGGCAAGGCATGCAAACCCTGCAAGCCCAGGCCAGCGCCTGGCGCGGACAAAACCGCGTGCGCCCAGAAGAAGCCGTGCGCCAGTTGCAAAGCAGTTTGACCACCCTGGGCCCGGGTGCCAGCATGGTGGTGAATGGCGACTTGGCCACCGTGCAAATCAAATCAGCCTCCGCCGCCGCTGTCTCGCAATGGCTGACCCAAGCGCGAACCCAAGCCCTGGCCCTGCCCGTTCAAGCGCGCCTGAGCCGCAGCGCCGCCACCGGCACCTTGGCTGCCCCAGCCACCGTTGGCAACTTGCCCGCCGCCGTTGGCGCCCTGGGCGCCGTCTCGGCACCGGCCACTGGCAACAACCCAGCGACCTCCCCGCGCGCAACCCCTGGCAGCGGGACTGTGTGGTGGGAGGGGCAGATTGTTTTGCAACTGCCAACCCCCGCCAAGCCCTGAGGCAGCACCCACATGACCCATCCCCACACCTTCCACCGCGCCTGGGCCTGGGCTGCAGCCGGCGGCCTCTTGGGCGCTGTGGTCGCTGCTGGGGTGCTGGCGCCGGCCATTTGGTTGGCCCAAGCGGTGAATGCGGCAAGCCTTGGGCGGGTGCAGTTGCGCCAAGCCAGTGGCAGCCTGTGGAACGGCTCGGCCCAATGGGTGCTGACCGCCGGTGCCCGCGCCAGCGACATCCAAGCCCTGCCCGGTGCGGTGCATTGGCGGCTGCGCCCACAATGGGGCACCCAAGGCCCAGGCCTTTCGCTGCAAGTTAGCGCAGACTGCTGCACATCAAGCCCCTTGTCACTGCAATGGCTCCCTGGCCAGGGGGGTGGGGATATCACCCTGGCCGATGGCCAGTCGCGCTGGCCCGCCGAGCTGCTCACCGGCTTGGGCGCCCCATGGAACACCTTGCAAGCCCAGGGCTGGATACGGGTCAACAGCCAACAGGCCCAACTCCACAGCAGCCCGCAGGGCTGGCGCATGGGTGGCCAGTTGCGCTTGCAAGCCCTGGATGTGTCGGTGCGTTTGTCCACCTTGCGCCCGCTGGGCAGCTACCAACTCGACGTGCAAGGGGGTGCCCGCACCACCTTGTCGCTGACCACCCTCAATGGGCGGCTGCAACTGAGCGGCCAAGGCCATTGGCAGGGGCAGGGCCTGGTCTTTTCGGGCGAGGCCAGTGCCGAGCCCGAGCACGAAGCGGCACTGAACAATTTACTCAATTTGATGGGCCAACGCCAAGGGTCACGGTCCTCGTTCAAAATAGGCTGATGCGCATGAAACCCTTTTCCTCCCACACCCTGGCCTTGGCCCTGTGCTGTGCCCTGACCGGCACCGGCTGGGCACAAACCGCCAGACCCGGCCAGCCCATCGTGCTCAACTTTGTCAATGCCGACATCGAAGCCGTGGCGCGCACCTTGGCCAGCTTGACTGGGCGCAACCTGGTGGTCGACCCTCGGGTCAAGGGCAGCATCAACCTGAGCACCGAAAAGCCCGTCTCACCCGCCGTGGCTTGGGACCAGTTTTTGGCCACCCTGCGGCTGCAAGGCTTCAGCATGGTGGTGAGCAACGGCCTGTACAAAGTGGTGCCCGAGGCCGAGGCCAAATTGCAAGGCGGCGGCGTGACCGAGGTGCCCAACCCCGTGGGCACCCCACCCGCGGCGGCCACGGCCCCCGCCGGTCAGGTGGTGACGCACATCTTCAAACTCAATTTTGAAAGCGCCAATAACTTGGTGACGGTGTTGCGCCCGCTGATCAGCCCGAACAACACCATCAACGTCAACCCCGGCAATAACTCGCTGATCATCACCGACTACGCCGACAACTTGCAGCGGCTGGGTCGCATCATCGCGGCGCTGGACGTGGCCAATGCCAGCGACATTGAGGTGATCGTGCTCAAGCACGCCTTGGCCAGCGAGTTGGCCCCGCTGGTGACCCGCTTGTTGGAGCCAGGTGCAGGCGGGGGTGCGCCGGGCCAAGGCAACATCGCTGACAACAGCTTCAAAACCACGGTGATGGCAGAGCCGCGCGCCAACAGCCTGATCTTGCGCGCAGCCAACCCGGCCCGCGTGGCCCAGGTGCGCAGCCTGATCGACAAGCTCGACCAACCCAGCTCGGCGCTGGCCAGCGGCAACATCCATGTGGTCTACCTGAAAAATGCCGAGGCCACCAAACTGGCCGTGACCTTGCGCGCTGCGCTCACCGGCCAAGGCGGGGCCAGCACACCGGGCAGCCCCACCGCCACCCTGGCCCAGCCCAACCCACCCGGGGGCAACACCGCACCCATGGGCAGCGGCACGGCCACCAACCAGCCCAGCACGGGGGGTCAAATTCAGGCCGACCCAGCAACCAACTCCTTGATCATCACCGCGCCCGAGCCCCAATACCGCCAGTTGCGCGCGGTGATTGACAAGCTCGACCAACGCCGCGCCCAGGTGCTGGTGGAGAGCCTGATCGCTGAGGTGAATGCCGAAAAACTGGCCCAGTTTGGCTTTCAGTGGCAAAACGTGGTGGGCTCGAGCGGCGGCAACTTGGGCGTGATGGGCACCAACTTTGACCCGGCCAAGGTGGGCGGCTCCAACATTGCGCAAATCTCGGCTGACCCCACCAAAGCTGCCGTGGGCGTGGGCTTGAACATCGCCTCGGTGCAAAGCGTGGGCGGGGTTTACATGCTGGGTGCCTTGGCCAATTTTTTGCAAACCAATGGCGACGCCAACATTTTGTCCACGCCCACCTTGCTCACCCTGGACAACGAAGAGGCCAAGATCGTGGTGGGCCAGCAAGTGCCCTTCACCACCGGCAGCGTGGTGCTCAACAGCGCGGCGGCAACCCCCTTCAACACCTTTGAGCGCAAAGACGTGGGCCTGACCCTGCGGGTGCGGCCGCAAATCAGCGAGACCGGCACGGTGCGCCTGTCGGTGTACCAAGAGGTGTCGAGCATCGACAAAACCACCGCCGCCTCCACCGGTGGACCGACCACCAATAAGCGTTCTATCGAATCGAATGTGTTGGTCGAAGACGGCTCCATCGTGGTGCTGGGCGGCTTGCTCACCGACGAATCCAGCGACAACCTGAGCAAGGTACCGGGCTTGGGCGACATCCCGTTTTTTGGCAATTTGTTCAAAGGCCAAAAACGCGAGCGCAGCAAGAAAAACCTGATGGTGTTTTTGCGCCCCGTTGTGGTACGCGACGGCAGCCAAACCGATGCCTTGTCGCAAAGCCGCTACCAACAAATGATGGGTTTGCAGTTGCAGTCGCAACCCGCGCCCAACCCGGTGTTGGGCATCGATGGCGCGGCGGTGTTGCCGCCCCTGCCCGCCGCAGCCCCTGCGGCCAGCGCACCCGCCACGCCGCCCAAAGGCGGCGCACCCAGCCGCTGAGCGCGGGACCGCTTGAGCCCATCATGCGCCACCCCTTGCCCTACGCTTTTGCCCGCAGCCACCAACTGCTGCTGGAGGACGACGGCCAACAACTGACGCTGTGGCACAGCGACCAGCCCGACCCGGGCGCCTGGGGCGAGGTGCTGCGCTTGCACCCGGTGCGCCAGTGGCAACAACTGGACGCGCAAAGCCTGGCGCAACGCATCAGCGCGGCCTATGCTGGGGCTGGATCGAGTGCCGCCGCCGTGGTCACCGAGGTCGAGGGCGAGGCCGATTTGGCGCGCATGATGCAAGCCCTGCCCGCCGTCGAAGACCTGCTGGAGTCGGCCGACGACGCACCCATCATCCGCATGCTCAACGCCTTGCTGTCGCAGGCTGCGCGCGACGGCGCCAGCGACATCCACATCGAACCCTTTGAGCGCCACTCCAGCGTGCGCTTTCGCGTCGATGGTGGTTTGCGCGAAGTGGTGCAACCCAACCGCGCCTTGCATGCGGCGCTGATTTCGCGCTTGAAGATCATGGCCTTGCTCGACATCGCCGAAAAACGCCTGCCCCAAGATGGTCGCATCTCTTTGCGCCTGGGCCAGCGGGCCATTGATGTGCGTGTGTCCACCCTGCCCAGCGCCCATGGCGAACGTGCGGTGCTGCGCTTGCTCGACAAAAGCGGGGCGCGCCTGTCACTGGAGTCGATTGGTATGCAAGGCCCGACCTTGCAGCGCTTTGAAAAACTCATCGCCCAACCGCACGGCATTGTGCTGGTGACCGGCCCCACCGGTTCGGGCAAAACCACCACGCTGTACGCGGCATTGCAGCGTTTGGATGCGGCGCACAGCAACATCATGACGGTGGAAGACCCGATCGAATACGAGCTGGCCGGTGTGGGCCAAACCCAGGTCAACCCCAAAATTGATTTGGACTTTGCCAAGGCCTTGCGCGCCATCCTGCGCCAAGACCCCGACATCATCATGATTGGCGAAATCCGCGACCACGAAACTGCGCAAATTGCGGTACAGGCCTCGCTGACCGGCCACTTGGTATTGGCCACCTTGCACACCAACGACGCGGTCAGCGCCGTGACCCGATTGACCGACATGGGCATTGAGCCGTTTTTGCTCAGCTCTTCACTGCTGGGCGTGTTGGCCCAACGCTTGGTGCGCAAAACCTGCACCGCTTGCCACGGCAGCGGCTGCACGGTATGTGGCCACACCGGCTACCAAGGGCGCACCGGTATTTTTGAATTGCTCACGGTGGACGAGCCCTTGCGCGGCCTGATCCACAACCGCACCAGCGAAAGCGACATGCACCGCCAAGCCCAGCGCAATGGCCTGGGCAGTTTGCGCGAAGACGGCGAGCGACTGGTGGCCCTGGGCCTGACCAGCCGTGAAGAGCTGTTGCGCGTGACCCGCGACTGAGCACAACCCCCATGCCCGCCTTTTCTTATCAGGCCCTGGACGCCCAAGGCGCCACCCAAAGCGGCGTGGTCGAAGCCGATTCGGCACGCGCTGCGCGCAACCAATTGCGGGCCCAGGCCTTGGTCCCGCTGAACCTGTCGGCCTTGGGTAACAGCAGCAGCGACAAGCCACGCCCAGTGGGCTGGCACAGTGCGGCGCTCAGCCGCAGCGAACTCACCACCTGGACGCGCCAACTCGCCGGCTTGGTCGGTGCGGGCCTGCCCCTGGAGCGCGCGCTGAGCGCCTTGGCCGACGAGGCCGAACAACCGCGCCAACAGCATTTGGTGGCGGCCTTGCGCGCCGAGGTCAATGCGGGATCCACCTTTGCCCAAGCCTTGGGCGAGCACCCACGCGAGTTCCCGCCGGTGTACCGCTCGGTGGTGGCGGCAGGCGAGCAAAGCGGCCATTTGGGCGAGGTGCTGGAGCGCTTGGCCGACGATTTGGAACAACAACAAACCCTGCGCGCCAAACTGCTGGCGGCCACCTTGTACCCAGCCATCGTGAGTGGCGTGGCCATGCTCATCGTGCTGTTTTTGCTGGCCTATGTGGTGCCCCAGGTGGCCACCGTGTTCCAAAGCAGCCAGCGCAGTTTGCCTACCCTGACGGTGGTGATGTTGGCCATCAGCCACGCGGTGCAAACCCTGTGGGCCTATGCCGCCTTGGTGCTGGCAGCGGGCAGCGTCTTGATGTGGCAAGCCCTGCGCCAACCCGCGGTGCGCGAGAAATGGGACGCGCTGTGGCTGCGTTTGCCGCTGGTGGGGGCGCTGGCGCGCGGCTATAACGCAGCGCGCTTTGCCAGCACCTTGGCCATGCTGGCAGGTGCTGGCGTGCCCATCTTGCGCGCCCTGCACGCGGCCGCCGACACCTTGTCCAACCAAGCCCTGCGTGCCGACGCCTTGCATGCCGAGGTGCTGGTGCGCGAAGGCGCGCCCTTGGCCCAGGCCCTGGCCTACCACCGCCGCCTGCCCAGCTTGCTGGCCATGTTTGTGCGCCAAGGCGAACAAACCGGGCGCTTGCCCGAAATGCTCCAGCGCTGTGCCGAACAACTGGGCAACGATGTGCAACGCCGGGCCATGCAACTGGCCACCATTCTCGAGCCCCTGCTGATCGTGGCCATGGGTGGCTTGGTCATGCTCATTGTTTTGGCGGTGATGCTGCCCATCATCCAACTCAACCAGTGGGTGCGCTGACATGACCGCTCCGCGCTGCGCCCTAGCCCGTGCAGGTGCCCCATGGGCGTGACCTTGGACGGCCAACTGGTGGTGGCGATTTCATCGCGCGCCTTGTTTGACTTTGAAGAAGAAAACCGCTTCTTTGAACAAAGCGATGACCGCGCCTACATGAAGCTGCAACTCGAACGCTTGGAGCAACCCGCCAAGCCCGGGGTGGCGTTTTCGCTGGTGAAAAAGTTGCTGGCCTTCAACCAGGGCGATGTGCCCCAAGTGGAAGTGGTGATCTTGTCGCGCAACGACCCGGTCAGCGGCATGCGGGTGTTTCGCTCGGCGCAGCACTACGGCCTGCCGATCCAGCGCGGCAGCTTCACCCGTGGTCAGCCGCCATGGCGCTACCTCAGGCCCTTGAACGCCAATTTGTTTTTATCCGCCCACCTGAGCGATGTGCGCGCCGCGCTCGACGCCGGCGTGCCTGCCGCCCAGGTGTACCCCCACTCGGCCCATGCCTCTGCGGCGCACCCCAATGAGGTGCGCATTGCGTTTGACGGTGACGCGGTGCTGTTCTCTGACGAGGCTGAGCAAGTGTTTGCCGCCCAAGGGCTGTCGGCCTTTCAAGCCCACGAGCGCGACAAAGCCAGCCTGCCCTTGTCGGCAGGCCCATTCAAGCCCCTGCTGGCCGCGCTGCACCGCTTGCAACGCGCCGGCACCCCCAGCATGCGCGTGCGCACCGCCTTGGTCACCGCCCGCAGCGCCCCCGCCCACGAGCGCGCCATCCGCACGCTGATGGACTGGGACATTGAGGTGGACGAAGCCATGTTCCTTGGCGGCTTGGACAAAGGCGCGTTTTTGCGCGAGTTTGAACCCGACTTTTTCTTTGACGACCAAACCGGCCACATCGAATCGGCCGCCCAACACGTGCCCGCAGGCCACGTCGTGAGCGGCGTCAAAAACCC
>CAMDLJ010000037.1 GCA_945901665.1 Bordetella parapertussis
CAACTGCCCATGACCACCGCGATTTGCGCAATGCCTTGGGCACTCATATTGGCTTGGTTATAGAAGATGCGGCCAAAGTGCTCTTTGTCGGGAAAGACATCGTCTTGGTTGGGCAAGTTGGCGCCGCCCGAGTCGACTAAATATATGCAAGGCAGATTGTTTTGCTGGGCAATCTCTTGCGCCCGCAAATGCTTTTTCACCGTCATGGGGTAATAGGTGCCGCCTTTGACCGTGGCGTCATTGCACACCACCACACAGTCCACGCCGCTGACCCGCCCAATGCCGGCAATCACACCTGCACAAGGCGCGTCGCCGTTGTACATGCCGTGCGCTGCCAAAGGGCTGAGCTCTAAAAACGGGGTGCCGGGGTCTAGCAAAAGCGCCACCCGCTCGCGGGGGGGAAGCTTGCCGCGTGCGAGCTGCTTGGCCCGCGCCGCCTCACCGCCACCTAAAGCACTGTTTTGAATCTGGGCACGCAAGTCGTCGACCATGGCCTGCATGACCTGGGTATTGGCCACAAAGTCTGCAGCGCGGGGGGACAAAGAAGAGGTGAGAACAGGCATGGCAAGCCGTCAAAGTCAAAGCATCGACTTTAGTTGACGTTGACGTAAACGTCAACCCGCATTGGGTAGGCATTTACAAACTCAAGTTAATTTGTAGGAAATTTGACCAACCACCCATGGCGATGGCTTGCGCCAGCGTCTCCACAATGGAACAACGTTAAGCCGCCCGTGTCTTGCGAATCCAAGAATGCAGTTTGGATGAAAGCAGATGCTGGATCAGGTCAAACCATCTCGAATGCCATGGCCGTGGCTTCACCTCCACCGATACACAAAGTAGCCAATCCCTTTTTCAAACCCTTGGCTTTCAAAGCGTGCACCAAGGTGACGATGATGCGCGCACCCGATGCCCCAATGGGATGACCTAAGGCACAGGCGCCGCCGTTGATGTTCACCATTTCGTGAGGGACTTTGAGTTCGTGCATCAGTGCCATGGGGACCACGGCAAAAGCTTCATTGACTTCCCAAAGATCAACGTCACTCACCTTCCAACCCGCACGGGCCAAGGCTTGCTGGGTAGCACCCACGGGGGCGGTGGTGAACCACTCGGGCGCTTGCGCAAACGTGGCGTGGCTAACAATGCGCGCCAAAGGCGTGCAGCCCAATTTTGCTGCGGTGCTTTCGCGCATCATGACCAAGGCTGCAGCGCCGTCGTTAATTGATGAACTGGACGCAGCGGTGATGGTGCCGTCTTTCTTAAATGCAGGCTTCAAGGCTTTGACTTTATCGAGTTTGACTTTGCCAGGGCCTTCATCGATGCTGATGATGCGCTCACCAGCGCGGTCTTTCACGGTGACAGGCGTGATTTCAGCGGTGAAAGCGCCCAACGTGGTGGCGTCCTTGGCCCGCTGCACACTGGTCATCGCAAAGTGGTCTTGGGCATCGCGACTGAAGTTGTATTTGGCAGCGCAGTCTTCACCGAAGGTGCCCATGGAGCGACCGGTTTCGTAAGCGTCTTCCAAACCATCGAGCATCATGTGGTCGTAAATTTTGTCGTGGCCCATGCGGTAGCCGCCTCGGCCTTTTAACATCAGGTAAGGCGCATTGGTCATGCTTTCCATGCCACCGGCAATCATCACGTCTTGACTGCCTGCGCTCAATATGTCGTGGGCAAACATGGCGGCTCGCATACCCGAGCCACACATTTTTGACAGTGTTACTGCACCTGCACTAGAGGGCAAACCGCCCTTGAAAGCCGCTTGACGTGCAGGCGCTTGTCCTTGACCGGCCATCAAACAATTGCCAAACAACACTTCGGTAATTGAATCGGGCGAAATGCCTGCGCGTTGCACGGCGGCGGCAATGGCCACACCGCCCAAGTCGTGGGCTGAAAGGGCTGAAAAATCGCCTTGAAAACTGCCCATGGGGGTGCGGGCGGCGCTGACGATAACGATGGATTCGGACATGATGTACTCCTGTGGAAATCAAATGTTGAAAGTGCTGCGCCGGTGCGGTAAGCGCTTGTCGGCGTCGTAAGGGAAAACATCGTGGACGTGCCCGGCTTGTATTTTTTCTTTGTGGCTTTGCCAATAAAGGGGATCGAGCAAGTCGGCATGGTGCTGCATAAACACTTCGCGCACGGCCGGATTACCCAATAAAAACGGGCCAAAGGTTTCAGGAAACACATCGCGTGGCCCGACGTGATACCAAATTTCTCCCGACATTTCATCTTCTTCGGTGCGCGGTGTGGGCACGACACGGAAGTGGCAGTCAGTGAGGTATTCGATTTCGTCGTAGTCGTAAAACACCACTTTGCCGTGGCGGGTGACGCCGAAGTTTTTCCACAGCATATCGCCAGGAAAAATGTTGGCGGCCAAAAGGTCTTTGATGGCGTTGCCGTATTCAATCACGCTGCGTGTCATTTGCAGCTGTGAGCGCGGGTCTCGAGGAGCGTCAAACGCCTCTTGCAAGTAAAGGTTGAGCGGGATCATGCGCCGCTCGATATAGATGTGTTTGATCACCACCTCATCGCTGTCCGTGGTGCTGTTGTGGGTGATCTCCAACTGGCTGGGGGCGAACTTTTCAATTTCGGCAAGCAGCTCATCGCTGAAGCGTTCTCGCGGAAAGGCCACATTGCTGTACTCCATGGTATCGGCCATGCGCCCCACCCTGTCGTGCTGCTTGACCAGCAGGTATTTCCCTTTGATTTGCTCCCGACTGGTGTCTTTGGGTGCAGGATAAAAGTCTTTGATGACTTTGAACACATAGGGAAAGGATGGCAGGTCAAACACCAACATGACCATGCCCTTGATGCCGGGCGCGATGCGAAATGCATCGCTGCTGTGGCGCAAATGATAGAGAAAGTCGCGGTAGAAAAGGGTTTTCCCTTGTTTGATCAGGCCCAAGGCGTTGTAGAACTCGGCGCGTGGTTTGCGCGGCATCATTCCACGCAGAAACTGCACATAGGCCGAGGGCACTTCCATGTCGACCATGAAGTAAGCGCGGGCAAAGCTGAACAGCATCAACAAATCGTCCTCGCCGCTGAGCACCGCATCGATGACCAATTGGCCTTGTGGCGTGTGCAAGATGGGCAGGGCAAAGGGCTGTTCATGAAAGCCATTGATCACCTTGCCCACCAGATACGCGCCTTTGTTGCGGTAGAACAAGCTCGAGAGGGTTTGGATTTGAAAGTTAGCGCGGGTTTTGACCGCACCCAATATGCTATTGAAACGCAGCAGCACCGCATCGATGTCGCGCTCGATGTTTTCAAATGAACAGTGCAAGCCGTAGTGGCTGACGATGTCCAACAACACGGGCCGCAATTCGTTGGCCTTCGGATACCAGGAGAAATACGTGGGGCGGGCATTGGCGCCGTCACTTTCTATGTATTCGGTGCTGACAGCTGGGCGGACAAAAATAAAGTCGTTGTGAAAGTAGCTGCGGTGCAGAATTTTGGTGGTCACCGAATTGAAAAAGGTTTCTGCCAATTCGGGTTGGTGGTGGTCCACCAGCAATCCGATGAAGTGCAGTTTGACTTGCTGCCACACTTCCATGGCTTGTTGGTGTGCTTTGAACTCGCGCTCCAAACGGTTGGAGCACTCTTTGACGCGAAGGTCATAAAATTCAATGCGTTCTCGCTGGGCCCGTTGTTGGCCATGCCAGTCAGCGGTTTCAAAGCGGTGTTTGGCCCGCGCCGATTCGGCGCGAAACAAGCGGTAGTGGTGGTTGAAGCCATCCATCATTGCTTTGGCAATGTCGTAAGCCAGGGCAGAGTCGAGTCGCTGAGGAAACATCCGGTGTCACCTTGATCAGGGGTAAGCTCAGTTATGGGTTTGCAAAGCTTGGTGGCGCGCACGCCAGCGCAGGTGCAAGGCACGCAGGGCATGATCGTAGGCTGGGGTGACTTCTTCGGCCGTACCGGCGGTCACAGCCATGTCTTGCAGCAGTCCATTGTGCAAACCATAAACCCAGCCATGGACAACCACACTCTGCCCACGCTGCCAAGCGTCCGAGACAATGGTGGTGCGACACACATTGCGTGCTTGTTCAAGGACGTTGAGCTCAACCAAGGCGTCGACACGCAAGCTTGCATCCAAACCCATTAAAAACCCTGCTTGGGCGTCGCGCACATCTTGCACATGGCGCAACCAGTTGTCGACCAGGCCAGCACGCTGGTTGTTCAGGGCCGCCCGAATGCCGCCACAGTTGCTGTGGCCCACCACAATGATGTGCTCAACGCCCAGCACATCGACCGCATATTGGATAACGCTCAATGCATTGAGGTCAGAGTGCACCAAGAGATTGGCCACATTGCGGTGCACAAACAGCTCGCCAGGGAGCAGATCAACCAGTTCGTTGGCAGGCACGCGGCTGTCGGCACACCCCAACCACATGTACTTGGGTTGCTGTTGGGCCAGCAAACCAGTGAAAAATCCAGGCGTGTGTGCCTCTGTATCGGTCGCCCATTGGCGGTTGCGGTCAAATAACTCGGCGAGGGTTTTGCTCATGTTGCAATCAGTGATGTGTTGGGTTTGGTTGGCTATGGTGACCAACAAAAGGCATTGGCCCTTGGATCGTTAGACCTCAATATGTTTTAGATACCGGGGCCAAGGTTTGCTGCATCAAGGCGCAGTCACGCACCTGCCCGTCTGGGGCTTTGTGGCTGACCTCGGCGGTGGTGACGATGATGCGCTTGCCCGCGCGCACCACTTTGCCAATGGCGTGCAAGTGGCCACCTTGGAACGCTGCCAAGAAATTGATTTTGTATTCCACGGTGGTGACCTCGCTGTCTGGCGGGGCCACTGTGAGTCCAGCATAGCCTGCAGCCACATCAGCCAAAGCGCCCATGGCGCCGCCGTGAAAGCCACCCTGCTGCTGGGTCACGGCATCGCTATAGGGCAAGCGCAGCTCGACCAGGCCGACTTGCACACGCACCAACTCGACGCCCAAAACGCGCAACATACCTTGTCGCTCAAAGCTTTTTTTCACTCGGTCGTGGGCCATTTGATCGGGGTTCATGGTTGAGACTTTTTGCGGTGTTTGTTGAGCAAGGCGCGGGCTTCTTTTTCGTGCGCTTTGACCTCATCGAGGTTGACCTCTATTTCGGCCATTTGCGCCTCCAACTGGTTGCGGTGTTCGGCCAGGATGAGCAGGAACTTTTCCAGTTGCGGTACTGTGTCACGCGGGCTGTCGTACATGTCTATGAGCTCGCGCGCTTCGGTCAGTGACAAACCCAGGCGTTTGGCGCGCAGGGTCAAGCGCAAACGGGTGCGGTCTCGGGTGGTGTACGTGCGACTGCGCCCACCAGGCCCCGTGCGCGTGGGCTGTAACAAGCCCAAGTCTTCGTAAAAGCGCATGGCGCGGGTGGTGAGATCGAACTCTTTGGCCAAATCGCTGATGCTGTAGGTGGATGCCATGTGCGGATGTGCTGGGCTTGGCTCTTGGGAGACAGGGCACGAGCGCCGGTGGTGAAGCCGCCGCCTACAATGCCCATGACGTTTACGTAAACGTCAATTATCCATGAATTCAACCATGACGCCACTCGAAAACCGACTTCATTACCCATTGGGCGATCAGTTGCCCGCCCCTGGCGGCACCTTGGAAGTGGCGCCTGGGGTGTTTTGGTTGCGCATGGGCCTGCCCTTCGCCCTCGACCACATCAATTTGTGGCTGTTGCGCGATGTGCGCGATGGGGTGGTGGGCTGGACCGCAGTGGACTGCGGCATCGACAACCCGATCACGCGCCAACATTGGCAGGTCGTATTGGACCAACACTTGCAAGGCGCACCGCTGTGGCGGGTGATCGTGACGCATATGCATCCCGACCACTTAGGTCTGGGCCACTGGCTGTGTGAGCGCTGGAAAGCGCAGTTGTGGATCAGTTTCACCGACTATCAAGCGGCCGTTTTGGCCACCATGCACCGCGACAGTTTTGGCGGCGATGCGGCTGCTGCATTTTTTCGACAACATGGCTTGCATGATGAGGCTGCGCTGGAGCAGGTGCGCGGGCGATCAACATATTACTCGGGCATGGTGCCCAAAGTTCCGACGCAATTTCACCGACTGCAAGATGGGCAGTCGGTGGTGATCAATGGCCAAGCTTGGCAATGCATCAGTGGGTTTGGCCATGCGCCAGAGCACATCGCCTTGTACCAGGCCGATGCGGGCATGTTGATCAGTGGTGACATGGTGTTGCCCCGGATTTCAACCAATGTGAGTGTTTATGACGCTGAGCCCGAGGCCGATAACCTGCGTTTGTTTTTGGAGTCGATTGACAAGTTCAAACCACTGCCGCCCCACACACTGACCTTGCCATCTCATGGCAAACCTTTTGTGGGCTTGCACGAGCGCATTGCGCAATTGCATGCGCACCACCAAGATCGATTGAGCGAGGTTTTGCAAGCCTGCGCTGAGAAAGCCTGCTGCGCCCACGATGTACTGCCCGTGTTGTTTAAGAGGGCTTTGGATTTGCACCAAACCACGTTTGCCATGGGCGAGGCAGTCGCGCATTTGCATTTCCTGTGGTATGCCGGTCGGTTGCACCGAAGCGCAGATGTGCAAGGGGTGTGGCGCTTTACCAGCGAGGCAGAGAGTCGTCTTTGAGCAGTTGGCGGCGCTGGGCGTAGTCGGGCACCACGGTGCCCACCGTCTCCCAAAACTGGGGGCCGTGGTTCATGACCCTCAGGTGGCTGAGTTCGTGCGCCACCACATAGTCGATCACGTCCATTTTGAAGTGCACCAAGCGCCAGTTGAGTCGGATCGATCCATCGGCACTGGCGGTACCCCAGCGGGTGCTGGCACTGCTGAGTGAAAGCTTGTGCCACTGCACTTGCAAACGTGGCGCAAAGTGATTGAGCCGCTCGGTGAAGATGCGCTTGGCTTGGCGCATCAGCCAGGCCTGAACGGCGTCGCGGATTTGCGCAGGGTCGGCGTGGTGCGGCAAGCCCAGGCACAAGCGGTGCGAGACATCCATCGGATCATCGGGGTTGCGTGGCAGCAAGCTGGCACCGGCCTCTTGAAATTGGTGACCAGGATCCAGCACCAACACCGTGGGCTCGCCCAAAAAGGGCAAGGTGCTTCCCTCGCGCCAAACCATGGTTTGCTGGGCCATGCGCTGGCTTCGCTCTCGCATTTCACCGAGCTTGCGCACAATCCAGTCGCCCTTTTCTTGCAGCGCTGATTCGACCTCGGCCAACACCACCCAACGCGGTGCACTGACCACCAAACCATCAGGCCCCACCACCATGCCAATGGTGCGGCGTTTGGCGCGTTTGAAGAGGTAGGCCACACGGGTGTGGCGCAACAAGATGCTGCGGTTGGCCAGGGGGTGGGCAAATTGGGCCGGCGACATGGCGTCGCTGAGGGTCATGGTGGGCCGGGGGTCGGGCGCCAGCAGTGGCGGGGGCGCAGGTGGGTCGAACAAGTCGAGCGCCATTTGCACCAGGGTTTTCATGTGCGTGGCTCAGAGGTAGGCGTCGGGGTCGAGGCGCCGCATTTCCGACTCGATCCAGGCTTGAACCTGGGCCATCATTTCTTCGGGCTCCCGACCCTCTGAAGGTATGGGTGCACCAATGGAGACATCCACCCAACCGGCCGTTTTGATGAAAGCTTTGCGCGGCCAGCACTTGGCCGAAGTGACGGCAATGGGGATAACGGGTGCACCAGTTTCGATGGCCAATCGGGTGCCCCCAGATTTGTATTGACCTTGCTCACCGCGTGGGATGCGTGTGCCCTCTGGGAACATGATGACCCAAATGCCCCTGGCGAGTAATTCACGACCCTGTGCCACGACTTTGTTGAAGGCCTGGGCGCGTTGGCTGCGGTCGATGTGGATCATGTCCAAACGTGACATGGCCCAGCCAAAAAAAGGCACGCGCAACAGTTCTTTTTTGAACACATAGGCCAATGGGTGGGGCATGATGGCCGGGAACAAGAAGGTCTCGTAGGTCGACTGGTGTTTGACCAGCAAGATGGCTGGACTGGTTTGGCCCACAGGTAAATTTTCTTCGCCTTGGATGCGGTAGCGAATACCCAAGACCCATTGTGCAGACACAATGCACTGGCGCAGCCAAGCCGCCGCAATCCAATACAGGCGATCCCCGCGCACACCGATGGCAGCCAATCCAAGAATTCGAAAAGCATAAGGCACAACGGTGATCAACATCCACAACGCGTGCAGCAAAGATCGTATGAATGCCATGGTCTCAGTGGGGTGCACGGTGTTCGGGCTTTTCGTCCAATAACCAATCCACAAAACCAGCCAGATCAGCATGGGTCTGGGTTTGACGGGGAAAGGTATCGGGCAAGGGCTGACCCTGAAAGACCGCACCTTTTCCTGTGTGTACCAGGTGCGGGTAACAGCCCACGGCCACCCCGGCTAGCAGGTCGCGCAAACTGTCTCCCACCGCATGGGTGCCTTTTAAATCAATGCCCAAGCGCTCGCCAATTTGTTCAAACAAACCCGGCAGTGGTTTGCGACAGTGGCATTGGTCTTCAGGGCCATGTGGGCAAAAAAACACCGCATCAACCCGCCCGCCCACCGCGGTCAAAAGTTTGTTCATCTTGGCGTGCATGGCGTTGAGGGTAGCCATGTCAAACAAACCACGGCCCAAACCCGATTGGTTGCTGGCCACCACCACTTGCCAGCCAGCATGGTTGAGGCGGGCGATGGCCTCTAAGGCACCGGGCAACGGAATCCACTCTTCGGGTGACTTGATGAAGTCGTCGCTGTCTAGGTTGATGGTGCCATCGCGGTCCAAGATGACGAGTTTGGTGTTCATGGTCTGTGTTGGGTTGTGTATCAAACAGCCAAGCGCGACAAGTCGGCCACGCGGTTCATGGCCACATGCAGCATTTTGAGCAAGCCCTGGCGGTTCAAGCGCAAGTCCATTTCGTCGGCGTTGACCATCACACCATCAAAGAATGCGTCCACAGGCGCTCGCAAAGCCGCCAAGGTTTGCAGCGAAGCTGTGTAATCGCCCGAATTGAATTGCGCTTCGGATATGGGCAGGAGTGTTTGCAAGTCTTGGTGCAGTTGCTGTTCAGCCAGCTCGTGCAGCAAGGCCGTATTGACGTGGGGGTCTACCTCGCCGGCCTTTTTGAGGATATTGCCAATGCGTTTGTTGGCAGCGGCCAAGGCCGGGCTTTCAGGTAAGGCGGCAAAGGCGCGAACGGCTTCCAGTAGTTTGGGAATTTGTCCGAGATTGTCAGGCCGCATGCAAATGACAGCGTCCACCTCGGGTGAGCTGAATCCCTGCTCACGCATCATCCCGGAAAGACGCTCGAAGACAAAGGTCGCCAAGTCGGTGTGCGCATCGACCAACTTGCCCGATGGAAATGCCGCAAAGGCATGCTCAATGAGCCAATCGAGTTTCAACGGCAGCTTTTTTTCAATCAACATGCGGATAACGCCCAACGCATGGCGCCGCAATGCAAAGGGATCTTTATCCCCCGTGGGCAGGTTACCAATGCCAAACATGCCGGCCAGGGTTTCAAGCTTATCGGCCAAAGCTACAGAGGTACCCACCAAGCCAGTGGGTAAAAAATCCCCTGCAAATCGCGGGCAGTAGTGATCTGAAATAGCCGTAGCAATCTCCTCCCCCAGCTTGTCATGCTTTGCGTAGTAATTCCCCATAATTCCCTGCAACTCTGGGAACTCACCCACCATGTCGGTCAGCAAATCGGTCTTGGCCAAGCGCGCAGCCAACTCGGCCTGCGCGGCCAACTCGGCACCACCGAGCTGCTGCCCGATCGCCTTGGCAATGGCGCAGACACGCGCCATGCGCTCGCCTTGCGTGCCCAGCTTGTTGTGGTACACCACTTTGAACAGGCCTTCAACCCGCGACTCGAGCGTCTTTTTGCGGTCCTGGTCGAAGAAGAATTTGGCATCCGCCAAGCGCGGGCGCACCACACGCTCGTTGCCTTCAATCACTGCAGATGCGTCATCGGGGGTGATGTTGCTCACCACCAAAAACTGATGGGTCAGTTTGCCTGCCATGTCGAGCAGTGGAAAGTATTTTTGGTTGGCCTTCATGGTCAGAATCAGGCACTCTTGCGGCACGTCAAGGAATTGTTTTTCAAATTCGCAGATCAGCACATTGGGGCGCTCCACCAAGGCAGTGACTTCGTCCAGCAAGGCATCATCTTCGATGGGGCGCACACCGCCACCCACTTTGGCGGCAGCCGCTTGCAGTTGAAGCTCAATATCGGCGCGGCGCTCGGCAAAGTTGGCGATCACCGCGCCGTCATGCTTGAGCACTGCGGCGTAGTGATCGGCATGCGTGATCTCTAGCGGTGAAATTTTGGCTTCAAAGCGGTGACCTTGTGTGCTGTTGCTTGCCGTGAGGCCCAAGGCCTTGACGGGTACCACGCTGCTGCCATGCAAGGCGATAAGGCTGTGGGCTGGGCGCACAAAGTGCACGCTGCTCCATCCGGGCAATTCGCAATCTGTCTCCAACTGGTATTGCATCATTTTGGGGATGGGCAACTTGGCCAATGCATCCTCCAAAGCTTTTTGCAGGCCCGCTTGCAGCGAAGCGCCGGGGTTCACACTGTCGTAAAACAAGGCTTCAGCTTTGCCGTCAGGCGCGCGCTTGAGCGCGGCCACAGCGGTAGCCGGATTGGTCACGTCTGCCCCCAGTGCTTGAAGCTTCTTGAGCAAAGCCGGGGTCGCATTGCCAGTGGAGTCCAGACCCACTGCCACTGGCATGAGCTTTTGTTGCACCGCCTTGTTGGCAGCCTGCGCTTGTACAGCCGTGACATGGGCGGCCAAACGACGTGGTGAAGCAAAGGATGTGACCTGCGATTCGGTGCCCGTCAGACCCTGGGCGCGCAGTTGTTCCACAAGGGTGTTGGCGAAAGACTCGCCCAGCTTTTTGAGTGCCTTGGGCGGCAGCTCTTCCACAAAAAGTTCAACGAGTAGGTTTTGTATCGACATGTCGCTCTTCCTCACGCGGCTTTCTTGGGCATTTGAGCTACCCATTCACGCGGGGCCATTGGGAAGTCCAGGCGCTCTCGGCTATCGAAGTAACTTTGCGCCACGCTGCGCGCCAAGTTGCGGATGCGGCCGATGTAAGCGGCGCGCTCGGTGACACTGATGGCACCACGCGCATCCAGCAAATTGAAGGTGTGCGCCGCTTTGAGCACTTGCTCATAAGCGGGCAGAGCCAGCTGCTGTTCAATCAAATACTTGGCTTGCTTCTCATGGCTTTCAAACGCTCCGGGAATTTCTTTTTCTTTGTTGCCAAGAAGAAATTCAACATCCGAATGCTCAAAGTTATAGGCAGACTGCTCTTTTTCGTTTTGCAGGTACACATCGCCATAGCTCAAGGTGTCGGTCCACTGCAGGTTGTACACGTTGTCAACACCTTGCAAGTACATGGCCAAGCGCTCCAAGCCGTAGGTGATCTCGCCAGTGATTGGTCGGCAATCGATGCCGCCCACTTGTTGGAAATAAGTGAACTGGGTGACTTCCATTCCATTGAGCCACACCTCCCAACCCAAACCCCATGCGCCCAAGGTGGGGTTCTCCCAGTCGTCTTCGACAAAACGAATGTCATTTTTTTTCAGATCAAAGCCAAGGGCCGAAAGCGAACCCAAATAGAGATCCAAGATGTTGGCAGGTGCCGGTTTGAGCACCACTTGGTATTGGTAATAGTGTTGCAAGCGGTTGGGGTTCTCGCCGTAGCGCCCGTCTTTGGGGCGGCGGCTGGGTTGCACGTATGCCGCGCGCCAAGGCTCAGGTCCAATGGCGCGCAAAAAAGTGGCCGTGTGGGAAGTGCCCGCACCCACCTCCATGTCGTAGGGCTGAAGCAAAGCGCAACCTTGCTGGTCCCAGTAGTTTTGCAGGGTGAGGATGATTTTTTGGAAGGTCAGCATGGGCTGTGGGATTGGTTTTCACCGACCCAGCGGGAAGGTGTTGGTGAGATTTTATGCGCCCGTCACGTTCACTCGGGAGCGGCGTGCCCAGACCCCAAGCAAGATCAGGATACACAAGGCCGCGAGCGGCCACAAACCCCAACGCGAGGCCCAACGCGCAAATGCGGTTGGAGGGTCGTTGCGACCTTGAACCATGGCAACGAGCACACCCGCCCGGTGCCTTGGCAACTGCGCTATCACCTGTCCTTGGTGGTCAATCACAGCGGTCATGCCGGTGTTGGTGGATCGCACCATGGGGCGTTGCAGCTCCAAGCTGCGCATGCGTGCAATGTTGAGGTGTTGGTCTATGGCAATGGTGTCTCCAAACCAGGCAATGTTGCTGATATTGACCATCACGGTGGGGGAGCGGCTGGGGTCGATAAAGCTCCGAGCGAGTTCTTCGCCAAACAAATCTTCGTAGCAAATATTGGGGGCGATGCGTTGACCTTGCCAGTCAAATGTGGCGGGATGCGCACCCCCGGCTTTGAAGTCTCCCAATGGCATGTTCATCAGCTGGGTAAACCAGCGAAACATGGGGGGCACGAATTCGCCAAAGGGCACCAAATGGTCTTTTTCGTAGAGATAGTCTTGGGACTGTCCAGGCATCCATCCGATGGCAGCGTTGCTGTATGTCGGCTCACCCGTTGGTTTATTGGTTTTCCATGGCACGCCAACCAAGGCCGCAGCTGAACCGGTCACGAAATGCTGACGCAATTGGTCCCAATACCCAGGTGGCAAGTTCATGGGCAACAAGGGAAAAGCTGTTTCAGGGGCAATGGCCAAACCACTGTTGACGTTGAGCAGCGATTGTTGGTACCAGCGCAGGGCTTGCGCAATGCCGGTGTTGGGTTGAAATTTTTCACTTTGCGCGATGTTGCCTTGTAACAAGTGAACTTGCAGCTCTCCGGAGGTAGATGCTGAATTGAAGTCATGTTTGTATCCCGGTAACTGCACCAGCAGCAAGCTTGCAATCACCATCCCCACCCATATTCGATGTGCAGGCTGGCGTTGATCTTTTGGCTTGTGGTGATCGTGGCGAATGGCATGCGCGATCGCCATGGCGGTTGCAGCCGCCAACCAACCCACGCCATAAACACCTATCCATGGGGCAAAGCTGGACAACACACCATCAACATGCGCATATCCGACGGCTCCCCAAGGAAACCCGGTGAACAGCACAGCGCGGGCGTTTTCTGCCAATGTCCAAGCGCTGGCAAA
>CAMDLJ010000038.1 GCA_945901665.1 Bordetella parapertussis
ATTTCCGCAAGAAAATAAACAGCAGAAATTCGAAGTGGTGATAAAAATCCAAAAAGCCCTCCCAAAAGCAGTGCGGCCATCAGCACCGCTGGGGAATGCAACCAGATAACTCGCTGTGACAAGGGGGTGTGCTCCATGGTGAATTTCACACAATGCTTCTCAGCAATTGCTCCATGTGCAGTTGTCCGGGACGGTGTCTCACAAACTCATTGAGCAGTTCTTTCAAAATTTTGTTGTCATGGCTCACCGCGAAAGAAAAATCATGGGACAAATCGTTGAAGCTCACAATCTTCAAAGACAATGCTCGACTGGGATTTGATTTCAGAATTTTTCGGGTGTAAAACTCGTTTCGATACCCACAAATGACGCGCCCAGAAAACACTGCATCGGCCACATCTTCCCAACTGGAAAATCCAATCACTTTGGCTTTGGGGAAATTTTCATTGGCGAATTCATCCCACGCAGAGTTGGCAAGAATTCCCATGGTTCCAGAAAATTGACGCAATACCTTATCTATGCTTGAACCATTGGACAATTTCGCCAACTCGACCCGATTCAGAATCAATGAATGGGGCAGTTTTGAATAAGCATTGCTAAAGGAAACTTTTTGCACACGATTGAAAGTCGGTGTTGAATGAAAGCCAATGTCAATTTTTTTATCTGCGACCAAATCGACAATTTGCTGATATGTTTTTGCAGATCTGTCTAACCTGAGTCGCAATTTAATGGACCGCGCAAATCGTTTGGCCAGTTCAATTTCCAAGCCCACCGTCTCGCCGCCTTTTTCGTAAAAAAAAGGAACATCGTCTTGGCTGACAAACCCGACAACCAACTCCTCTTTGTTGGCAAGCCACTGCAAGTCTGATGACGGTGTCAACACTGCAGACTGAATGACTGCATCCGACTTTTTGGAAGCGGCCCCATGCGTTGGCAGCATCAATGCCCCACCTCCAAGCGACAAAGTCCAACGCCCCCAGCGGTCTAAAAAAGATCTTCGATTGGTGTTCACCATGGTGTGCTCAAAATATCAAGGCAATTTTTTATCAAGAACCGGGGTGGGCGGTGTCAGACCACCCTTCAGGGCTGATACAGATTGCACCTCTTGCTCCATTTTTTGCGTGATCTCAGTTTTCAATCCCGTCAATCCATCTGCAGGCTTGCCACCGCTCCATTTTTTTCCAAACTCTACCCCCAAGAAAAAAATACACGCCACAAAAAAACAACTGCAAAGCATAAAAATGGCAAGCAAACGCCGAGTGACACTGAAGTTATATTCCATTTAAAAATCCTATTTAACAGTGACCGTGAATTGCCCGGGCATATTGATTTCAATCACGCCACCCCACATGCACATCAACTTGGAAGAATCATTCAGGGTGGGCATTTTTCCGAGCAGTTGTGTGGGAGAGCCAGGCATCCAAGGGGCCATGGTCATGGGAATGCATGGCATGGGTGTCAATGCACCCAAAGCTGCTGCTGTCGCGGCAATCACCATGGGGTTGGCCATGGATTGACACATGCCAAATGGCATGATGTTCAGCATGGGCTTGTTGTCCATGATGTTGGCATCTGGAACCTTGGTCATCACCAAATTGGCGGGGAGGACCATGAGCGTTCCTGGCGCCATGCCAAAACTGCACTTGAGCATCGCGCCCATGCAAACTTGATTGCCCATTATTGCCCCCTCACCATGGTTTCAAGTCGCCGCAAAATGGAGGAGGTGCCTTGCTCAGGCTCTATCTCCTTGCCCTTGAGGTCAAATCGTTGCGGCAATCCAATTGGCACACCACCTTTGTAATGCAGCTCCTCCATGACCTTCCCATTGGGCCAATATCGGATCAAAGGCCCATCAAGCAGGTTATCTTGGTAGCAAGCTGTTTGAACACACTTTCCATCCCGATCGAAATCGCTGGAAACCCCGTGCAGCTGTCCTTTTTTGTAGACCGACTCCCTGATCAATCGACCTTCAAAATAAAAAGTGGCTGGGCCATCGATATCACCTTCAGAGTAATTCAGCAATGTGCTGACCAATCCTGCTGCATCAAATGTTTTGCACGCCCCTGCCACCACACCATCAGCATAATTCTGCTGAAGAACGCACTTGCTCCTGGCATAGACCTCCATTAACCCGTCCGCATGGCCCGCTTTGTAATTCGATTTTTGAATCGGCAAACCGGACTCATCAAAAATTTGCGTCAACCCGTCGAGCAGACCATCTTTGAAATGCGATATCAACCGACATGTGCCTTCGACATCGAATTCTCTGAGCAATCCGTGCACTTGACCATCTTTCAATGTTCCCTGTCGAAACAATGAACCATCTGGATGGAGGCTCTCAAAATCCTTCAAGCCCAACTGAGCACCCATTTCGCTGATGGGAAATGACGGGTCGGTCTTATTCATGTCTTGTGTGCATTTCAGTTGATTTGAGTCAACGCACCCTTGAGCGTCAGCATGGCACCAGCCTCAACGTTGTGCATGGCATCAGCCTTGCTCACAATCATGGCGCCCTTGTTTTCCAGTTGCACTGCGGCTTGATTGGTCAGATTCACCCCTGCTTTGTTCAACAAATTGGTCCCCGCTTGATTGGTCAACTCTGTGCCAGCTTTATTGGTCAGCGCCGTGCCAGCCTGCTGGGTCAAAGCTTGGGCCGCTTTGCTGGTCAAGGAAGTCCCGGCATCGAGCAAAACATCTGCACTCGATTTGATCTGCACAGCGCCAGTGACCGTGATGGTCAATTTCCCATCCACCACCAACTCAAAGTCACCCTTTACGTTTTGGGTGAACTTGGCGCCATTCTTGTGCGTTTCATCACCGGTGATGTCCAGAGTTCTGGTTCCCTTGACATTGTGGGTTTCATTGCCCGTTTGAACATCTACAGTGCGGTCGCCCTTTTTCACGGTGTGTATCTCGGCCCCAGCGATGACCGTGGTTGTCAATGCATTTTCAATTTCGGTCAACAAATCTTTTTGAGCGTGAAAGTAAAGTTGTTCCGCATCTTTTTTATCTTCAAACCGGACAATATTTCCTGCAGTACCTTGTTTTGAGGACCATGTGGCAATGGTGCTTTGCGTTTGATGGTCAGGCAGTTTGACTGGCGTGGTGTTGGTTCCGTTATAAACACTTCCAGTGACCAACGGGCGGCTGGGATCTCCATTCAAATAACTGACAACCACCTCCTGACCTATGCGCGGCAAAAACAAGGCGCCAAATCCCACACCGGCCAATGACTGTGAGACGCGAATCCAACAAGAGCTTTTGTCGTCGCCTTTGCCGTCTCGGTCCCAGGGAAATTGAACTTTGATTCGACCATACTGATCGGTCCATATTTCCTCACCACTGGGCCCAACCACTTTGGCCGTTTCGCTGCCCATGGCTCTGGGCAAAGGCGTCACCATGGGCGGGCGAAAAGCGCTCGCTGCGGGGAAAGCCTCAAACGCGTTGCTGTACAAGTCGTCACGTGCTGTGTGGTGTACACGCCTGACCACGTGCAATGCGTTCAGCGAGGTGACGAAATGATCCGACAGGGTGAAGCTGGTCCCTGCATTCAATGCATAGGCAAAACTATCCCCGCGAAACAAGGTGGATGTGACTTGCGCCGCATCCACCCGAATTTTTGCTTTGGCCGAGCTTTCGCTTGCCGTAGCACTGCCGGTTCCAAACTCATAAATAGCACCACTTCCTGTGGTCCCGGCATTGTTTCCGCTCAAAGAAGTGGCTGGCTTGATAAAGTCGTAATCAGAGACTGTGGCTGACTTGAGTGCGACTCTTTTTTCAAATTCAAAGCGATAAACCGTATCGATTGGATTGGTCTGACCCGTCCTGGGAAAAAAACGCAAAGTACTGGCACCTGCACAACTGGTGTGCGCAGAGGCGGCATCACCCAAGACCATGGTGTGGCCGCTGCTGGTAAAGGTGAAGTAGTAGAAAATCCCAGCATGCTCCATGAGTCTGGAGATAAAGTCGAAATCGGTTTCGTCATACTGAACGCAATAGTCCAAAGCTGTATAGGTGCCAGATGTCTTGTCTGAAAATGTGATGCTTCCCTCACCCAGTACCGCTTTGACGATATCCAGTATTGATTTTGTTTGGTATATTTTTCGATCTCTGCTCAAGGTCAGCAACCAAAGCGATGGCACCAGTTCGGCTTGGTAGGTAGCAAAGTCAACGTCATAGCCACTTTGTATAAACCGAGAAACGATGCCATGGATATATCGTTTCGATCCGCCTTCTACCTCCATGGTCACTGTGACGTTTTTCCCCACAATGGTGGAGGCCGATAAACTGGAACTGCCCGAGCGCATGAACAAATTAAATTTGAACAGCTCTGAAATCCCCTCGGCGCCCTCCATGCCATCCAGCAGCAAATCATTCGCACCAAAAGGCGTGTCTATGGTCAGAAAACCACCGGACTGAACAAAATCCGTTTTCAATCGGCGCCCCTCATGGGTTTATCAGCAAAGGTGTAATCGAACTCACCCAGGCCATTGACTTTGATATGCACAGCACTGAACGGTGTCGCGGTCGACATGCGCTCCAAGACCAATGACGAAAGTTCAGGCAATACGGATTGGGTGAGGATGAAATCAATATTTCTTGCACCGCTGTCAACTTCGGTGCATCGCTGTGTGATTAAACTGATCACCCCACTGTCCCATGTTAATTTGGCGTGGTGATTGTTTGCGAAACGCTCCACTAATTTTTGAAGCTTGAGCTTCACGATGTTGGCAATTTGCTCATCCCCCAATGGGAAGTAAGGTACCAAGACCATGCGCCCCAGAAAAGCTGGGCTGAACTCCTTGAGCAATGCGGGTCGCAGCATCTCAGTTAACTCGGCCATGCTCGGTCGAAGTCCCCCACGGCAGGCATTGGTGATCACATCCTGGGCTGCGTTTGAGGTGAGCAAAATCAAGGTATTTTTAAAGTCGATGGTGACACCTTCACCATCCTCCATCGATCCTTTGTCAAACACTTGGAAGAAGACCTCCAAAACATCGGGGTGCGCTTTTTCCATTTCATCCAACAAGACAACACTGTAAGGTCGACGCCGGACTGCCTCGGTCAAAACACCACCTTTGCCGTACCCCACATATCCAGGGGGTGCACCTTTGAGGCTGGAAACAGAATGTGGCTCCTGAAACTCAGACATATTGATGGTGATCATGTTTCGTTCACCACCATAAAGCATATCGGCAAGGGCAAATGCAGTTTCGGTCTTTCCAACACCACTGGGCCCGACCAACATGAACACACCAACGGGTTTGCCTGGATCATCCAAATCGGCCCTGAAAGTTCTGACCCGCCGGGCAATCGCGTCCAAGGCTTCACCTTGTCCAACCACTCTCTCCGACAATCTGTCTTTCAGATGTAAAACCGTGTGTATTTCATCGGCCATCATTTTGCCGACAGGAATTCCCGTCCAGCCCGATATCACTTCGGCCACAGTGCGCGAGTCCACGCAAACCGGAACCATGGGCTCGTCGTCTTGAATCGCTTCCAGGCCTTTTTCCAAACGTTTAAGTTGCTCGGTATGACTGACACTGTCTTCGTTTTCTGAACCCTCGCTGTCCGCGCCTTCTGTGGCAATCAGGCGACGCAAAGCCAGTATTTCATTGACCGCATGTCTTTCATGCGAAAGCTTTTCACTCAAATGTGCAAGCTTGTTTTTAAGCAGCAAGAGTTCGTCTTGCAATGGTTTGATTTCACTTCGGCGATCCAATCCTGTCGCGACGCCATGCTGGATCAAACGCAACTGGGCTTCACAGTTGGCTATTTTTTGCTCAACTTCCTCAATGACCTGTGGTTTACCCGCCTGACCCACGGACACCCTGGCGCAGGCAGTGTCCAATACGCTGATCGCTTTGTCAGGCAACTGCCTACCGGTGATGTAACGATGCGAAAGGCGAACAGCATCTTTGACCGCTTCGTCCAAAATTTCTACTGCATGGTGCTTTTCCAAAGTGGGCACGACGCCACGGAGCATGTCCATCGCCGAGTCAGGGGCAGGTTCCTCCACCTTGACCACTTGAAATCGACGAGCCAGGGCAGGATCACGCTCTACATATTTTTTGTATTCTGCCCAAGTGGTGGCGGCAATGGTTCTTAACTCGCCCCGGGCCAAGGCAGGTTTCAGCAGATTGGCCGCGTCTCCCTGACCCTCGGCTCCACCGGCGCCAATCAATTGATGGGCCTCGTCGATGAAAAGTATCACCGGCACTGCCGATGCCTTGACTTCAGCAATCACCGACTTCAAACGATTTTCAAATTCACCTTTGATGCCGGCTCCCGCTTGCAGCAAGCCCAAATCGAGTGTGCGAACCACCACTTGCTGCAAATTTGGCGGTACGGCTTTTTGAACAACCCGTTGCGCAAAGCCTTCCACAACGGCTGTTTTACCCACGCCCGCTTCACCGGTCAAAATAGGATTGTTTTGTCGCCTGCGCAATAAAATGTCAATGATCTGCCGGATCTCAGCGTCGCGTCCGCGCACGGGATCAATCTTTCCCTGCCTGGCCAAGGCTGTCAAATCAATCGTGAACTGATCTAAATTGGGTGTTTTGGAATTTCCAGCCGGTGTGAGACTGGGCATTTTCGACACCGCTGGAGAACCCGCAGATGCATCAGAACCGGTCAAGGCCTCTCCAGTGGCTTGTCCAGCGTCTTCACTGGAGTCCTTGAGCAATTCAGCCAATCGGATTCGCAACTGATCCCTGGGTATTTCCAACAGCAAGGGTGCCACCTCGAATGTCACGCCCCTGACCGTATCCTCCTCCAACAAGGCCAACAAGACCGTTCCCGAGCGAACTTGCTGTTGGCCGAGCAACACGGAACTGGACAACCAAGCCTCTTGAAACAGAGGTGCGAAAACACCAGACATGGCTGGTGTTCCCTTGTTGCCACGCTTGAGTTGGTCCAAGCGTTGCTGCAATTGGGCCATGACCTTGCCGTAATCGATGCCAAAAGTGTCTAAAAGAATTTCTATGTCGGGGGCTTTTCCTTCCATCAATTTAATGAGGAAATGCTCTAGCTCGACACTGAAATGCGATTGCCCGCCACACAACTCTGCTGCCAAGCGAATGGCTTGTTTGCATGTGGGATTGAGTTTGGTCAGTAAAGTTCTGAGGTCAATTTTCATGGCACATATCAAATGGTTGGGACATCAAGCTTTGATGCCATTTGCGTCTGTTGACTTGTCTGCCAACCAAAATCGACTGGGACTCAAAGCACGCTCCACAGCCCCATTCTTTTCATGCACTGTCGCGGTATGGGTAAGCCATGCGGTCAATCCCAAACGGGGCCCTTGAGCGCCCAATCCAGCCGGTTTGAAATGTCGGCTCTTGAGGTGTATTTGCAAACAAATTCGGTAATTGGAAGATTGATGCTGATGGACCAACCATTTGAGTTTGCGATGAAAGCTTTCGCCAGGCAAAAGTTTTTGATATGACTGTGGCGTGAGGTTTTTGGCTTGCAGCAATATGGCAGCTCCCTGGTGCCATGCCTTGATGCCCAATGTGGCATTGACACCCAACTGTGCGGCGGTTCTATTTTTTGCACCCCTGCCCAACAAAGCCTGCTCTGAAGGGTCAATCTGAAGCCACTCCCCAAAAAATTGTTGCGCTTCAAAGCGAATGCCCAATCGATCTTGCAACATGGCCAACAATGAACTCATGGACCTAGGAGCCGCCCCCATGAAAGAAGCATGCTTGAGCCAAATGGCCTCTTCATTGACGCCCTTTTTTGCTCTGAATCCCAAACTGGCCGATGCATCTACAAAACGCAACAAGGGCATGTCGACCAAGTGGCGCGCACCCAAAGAAAGGTGATACTTTTGCTTGGCTTGGAACAAAAGATGCAGTAACCGATGGTTAAACACATCCATAAAATCAACCGGCGCATGATCCTTATTGCGACGACTGGCCAAAAGCATTTCAGTGAAGACCAGTGGCAGTGGCCCGCGCGACCCAGCCAAACACATCAAAGAGGTATATACCTGGTAGGCCCCGGAATCATCAGGCCGGATGGACTGGATATCTCCGGCAGGAAAGCCAAGTGTGATGTCAGACTTAAAACGGACAGGGTGGTCACTGGGGCCCCAATTTGCTTTTTCACTCCGCTCCTTTGCGATGCGCTCGAGCAAACTGGCGGCCTGGAAAAGACCAAATTGAAATGGGTCTTGCTTGAGTTGGGTGATCAAATCAGACATTGCCAACCTGCCATGGGTGACCAAAGGCGATGCACTTCACCATTGCGCATCAATCCCAATCGGGTGTAGGAATTGGCAGTTGTATAGAGCGCAAAAAATCGAGCCAGCACGCCAGCGAAAATAAGCGTTGAGCCACCTACAAATGCCTCTTCATCCAAATCCAACCATATGTCATTTCCAACACAGTGGCCTCGCCAGGTTTCACGGCCAATTCTGGCAATCGAAGGTTTTGCACGCAGTGACTTGATGCCTCTGACCTGACTTTGATTTTTTGCCGCTTCACCCGCAAACAAAAAAAGCAACTGCCGTAATTTATCAGCGCCAGTGTCGTCTTCAATCAAAGAGTGGTGGTTCAGCCTGAGGATTTCTATCAGTGAAAAAACCGATTTTGATGAGGTCAGTGCATCCCTTTGAGACACCGGCTCGTACAAATTACTGACTTGAATACTGGAGGATATCGACTCACCAATCAATCGAGCGCCTGAGGGCACCAACTCAGCCATTTTTCGATTGGTACACATCAGCTTTGCAAACAAAACAGGCTCGGCAGGCGTTTTACTGATGTTGGTCCGATCCACGAAGCTGATGAAAACATCTGAGCCACTCATGCCAGGCCTCAGGGACTGCTCTCGGCGCGATGTCCAGTACATCTCCTGGCCCCCATCGGTGAAACGCTCGGCAGCAAACAAGTTGGAAACCACCTGGGGTTGCTCTGCTTCTGGATCAGAGGCGATCACCGCTTCAATCGAGTGAATTTCATGTGAAGTTTCTTTGTGATGATCTGGCACCAATAAATACTCGTGATCACGCCGCTCAAAGGTGATGGGTTCACTTGTTTTCGGAAATAAATTGATGATGGGCACACAACCAATCTTGAAAGTATTTTTATTGACCGAGGCCAGCACTTTGACAGCGGATTTAAAGGCAAATTTGATTGTGAATCCATTGCCGTGACCCAAGCGCCCAGCCAATCCCTTGAGATCAAAAAATAAAAACTTGGCAGGGAAAGAAAAATACTCCTGCAACAAGTTGTAGGCGGGATGGATATTTCCTACGGATGGCAACACCTGATCCTCTGGCGCGTACCCCACTTCAACCAATTGTTTCAGTGCAATCTCTGCCAAACGTTTGCCCTTTGGATCTGCAATTTCAATGCGTTCCAGATTGGCCACCAACATATCATGCAAGGGCATGGTGGTCATGAAGTCTCCACTGAGGTGCAAGCGCAAAGAGTCCAATTTAAGCTCAGCAACATCGACGCCGGCATGGGTTGCAAAATTCAAGCAAAGTATTCGATTGTCCTCAAGGGATGTCTGCACGATGCTCAATGGCCACAACTCAGTGTCCCAAGATGTTTGAAAACGACAGGTATGACCGGACGATGCTGCCGCTTGTAGCATGGTTTCGCGCGGCACTTTCAAGCCAGCCATGACTTTGCCCTGCGTGGCATCCAACTGCATATGCACCACGCTCATAGAGGGTGAGGGTTGGGTCAAATTAGGACATATATTTTCCAAAACTGCCATGGCAGCCATTGGAAATTCGCGGTCAATTTCACGTTGAACACGGGCTGTCAAAAAAGCAAAAGACTCCAAGAGTCTTTCTGTATGCGGATCTTTGGATTCCGAGCCATTGAAAGACAAACGTTGTGCAACCTTCGGATAGCGTTGCGCAAAATGATCGCCACTCTCACGCAGGTATGACATTTCCCGGCGGTAGTAGTCAACCAAATCGTCTTGAAGGTTCACCATGGGAAAGCCACTTCTTTAAACAGCTTCAGGCTGCACAACCAACTCCACCTGACCTGGGTGAAGGTGAAAAGAGGGTGCAAACCTCAAAGTTTGTTCACCAAATACCACTGCCGCCTGGATTTCCACCATCACCGACTTGATATCCATGGGATTGGCCCTGGCCCTGACACGCACTTGCTTGAGCCTGGGCTCAAAAAGTTTGATCACGTGCTGAACCAGTTGCTCCATCTTGAGCAAGTCCGTTTTTGAGTTGGGTGATAAGGTATTGGTGGCCGGCAAGCCATAGTTCATCACATGGGCTTGGCAGTTTAGAAATTCATCAATTGTCAAATCACATCGCGTGTTGAGCAACCGAAACAAGTCCAATAGCAACGAGGACTGAAATCCCTTGGCATCCAAATGAATCCCATTGCCGATCGTAAAGTCAACACCACAAAGACGGTCAAATAAAGGGGCTATGGAAGATGGGGCGGTTCGGGTTGACATGTCAAAATATTTTTAAACCAATGAACAACCCGCGAAACCACCCCTTGAGCCGCGGAGATCAGTCAGATTTCATGGTTTCAAGATTCCAGTTCCACGTGGCGGTGCCCTTTTGCGTGGAATCGCTCTTTTGCTGGGTGTAGTCACACTGGATTTTGGTGAAATTGATCGAGAAAGAGTCCGATGGAATACCACCACCACCCGACGTGCTGATGTTGGAGATCATCCCATTGGTCATGCTGTAGGTGAAAAAATTCATGTAGGTGCCATTTTCAACACGGCCCACATTCAATTTGATGGTGCCCAGTTTGCTGCCTTGGGTACATGCCTTGTACAAAGCGGTGGTCGACAAGTCAGACATTTTGGTGAAATTCAACTCGGACAAAATGGGTCGACCTGCGGTTCGCTCGGTTTTTGCACTGTCTTGCTGCAATGGAATGGAGGCACTGTGCGAAAAAGAACTGACAACAATTTTGTCGGCATAACCGGTGATGGTCGAGTTACCAGGAATGCTGTCAATGCACAAGATCAGGACGTCAGACATTTAAATCTCCAAATTAAAAAAGGGCAAACCCGCAAAGCGGGTTTGAAATCCACATCAGGCAGCAGAGGCTGGCAACTCGGCGACCAATCGAATGGATGTGGTCAACTCTTCCATCTGAAAGTGTGGTCGCAAGAAAACCGTGGCTTGGTAAGCGCCTGGGCGGCCCGGCACCTCGACCACATCCACCCGGCCTTCTGCCAACGGGAATCTGGCTTTTTCACCTTGGGTCGCGTTGGCATCGAGCAACACATATTGCGACAACCAAGTGTTGAGGTAACTCTCCACCGAGTCCTTGGTCTGGAAGCTGCCGATTTTGTCGCGCATGATCACCTTGAGGTAATGGGCAAAGCGCGAAGCAGCCAAC
Source organism: Bordetella parapertussis (assembly GCA_945901665.1). The sequence continues at coordinate 11,346 of CAMDLJ010000038.1, forward strand.
ACGTAGGGCAATCTTGACGACAAGGCCGCATTGGCATTGGCTGTGTCAAGGTTATAAACGCGTGGCTTGTTGGTGGTCTGCCCACCAAAGAATGCGGCAAAGTCAGAGCCTTTGGAGTTGATGATGGAAATAAAGCCCAGATCATTGAGCTCTTTCTCGCGTCGATCTGTGATGGTCACTTCCGTCGGGCACTTCAACACGACATCGCCATCATCCGTCTTGAAGGTGTGTGCCGTCAGGCCGGAAACCTTTCCGCCGCCTTCCACGCCTCGAATCGCCGTGGTCCAGTTGTATTTGGCAAAAGCATCGGTGATGCGCAGACCCAACTGATAGCACGAGTTGCCCCAAAGGTATTTGGAGTGGTCGCGACCGTCAACATCCTCTTCGAAGTTGAAGCTGTCGACCGGTTTTGTCTTGGCGCCATAAGGCAAGCGAGCGGCATAGCGGGGCAAGACCATGGAGACATAACGAGAATCCTCTGAGTCACGGAAACTGCGCCATGTGGTCAGCTCTGCACTTTCGAAAATTTTGGACAGGTCACGGGGCACCCCCAGATCTGTGAATGACGTCATGTCAAACATGGTTGGTGCAACAGCCGTGATGAAGGGCGTGTGGGCAGCCGCCGCAACCTTAGATATGCGCTGCAACAGTGCCATGTCTTGGGGATGGCGGCCAAAGTAATAGTCGCCAATCAACAAAGAGTAAGGATTGCCGCCAAAGGTGCCGTACTCTTCCTCGTACACCTTCTTGAACAAAACGCTCATGTCGTGGTCAACAGCTGTCTCCAAATCTTTGAGCAACTCTTTCTTGGTGACGTTCATCAACCGCAGCTTCAAGGTGGTGCTGGTTTCAGTGCCAAACACCATGTCGCGCAGGCCAATCCATGATGACTCAAGGGCTTGAAACTCTGGGTGATGCATGATGGCATTGAGTTGATCGGTCAAAATTTGATCGATCTCAGCAATGCGCTCATTGATCATCGCAACCACGCCTTTGTCAGGCGCACTTTTCATGCCCTCGTCGAGGATTTGGGTGGCGAATTGACCGAGCAGCTTTTTGGCATACACGCTTTGCGACGGCTCTGCAGCCATTTTTCCTTCTTGGATGATTCGGTCCAAAAGGCTCAATTCATCGGTTTTTACCGCATCGGTGCTGACATCTGAAGAAGATTTTTTAGTAGCCATTGTTCGTTCCGTTTTCTAAAACCATTGAAGGGGTTATTTGTCTGCGGGTTAAGCAGCGGCTTCGGTGGCTTCCCCATCCGACGCCTCGGTGGAACCCTTCAACTGCTTGAGGTCTTCTGTGTTTTGCAGAATGTTTTCAAGCAACGCATCCAGCTCATCGTTGCCGTCGAGTTTGCCCAACAGGTCACGCAGTTGTTGGCGGGCCTCCAGCAAACGGGCCAATCGGGGGATCTGATTCACAATGGACTCAGGCTCAAATTGGTCAATTTGGTTGAAATGAAGCTCTACTTTGAGGTTGCCCTCACCCTTCAAGGTGTCTGGAACAGAAATGTCCAGTCGCGGCGCAATTTTGGTCATCACATCATTGAAATTGTCGCGATCAATTTCAACGAACCGACGTTCTTTGAACTTGGGCAGAGGGCTCTCAGGCTGACCCGATAGATCTGCCATCAGCCCAACAACCAAAGGCAACTCCTTTTTCTCAAACGCATTGCCAATTTCGACGTCATAGGTAATTTGTACCCGCGGAGGACGATTGCGACCCACCCATTTCTGCAAACTATCAGACATTTATGAACCTCATGAAAAGTGCTAAGGAAAA
>CAMDLJ010000039.1 GCA_945901665.1 Bordetella parapertussis
CCAAAGCCGCCTTGTTGTCGCATTCCAACTTTGGCAGCAGCTTGCAAGACAGCGCCGCCAAGATGCGCCGCACCCTGGCGCTGGTTCAAGAACGCGCCCCTTGGCTGGAAATTGACGGCGAAATGCACGGCGACGTGGCCCTGGACGGCGCCTTGCGGGCCGAGCAAATGCCCGACAGCAGCTTGACGGGTAACGCCAATTTGCTGGTTTTTCCCAACCTGGACGCAGCCAACATCTCTTACAACCTGCTCAAAACCGCCGCTGGCGGCAATATTGCCATTGGCCCCGTGCTGTTGGGCGCCGCCAAACCGGTGCACATCCTCACCGCCAGCGCCACGGTGCGCCGCATCGTCAATATGACAGCTTTGACCGTGGCCGACGCAAACGCGACCAGGTCTTAGTTCTTGGGGTAGTACTTACCCACTTATATTTGTCCCAATGGGTCATTTTGAAGGCAATTAAGTCCTGGCTATTGCCTTGGGAATGCTTTTCCTTCATAATTATGGACGTTGCTTCTCGGGTTATCCCGAAAGACAGGTTGACCAGCCAGCCCCGAAAGTTAGGGCTCGCAAACGTCAAGTTTCTTCTTTTTTATTGTTTTGTGAGGAATTCAGCGGAGATGGACACGCCACTTCGTACCGTCAAATCCAACATCGTGCAGTCGATCCGCGCCCACCGGGTACAGGATTTGCACGCGGCTGCACAACACCTGGGGCATCACTTTTTGTATGCCAACTTGGCTGTGGCCCAAAGCAAACAAGACGTGCTGGACATGCTTGCCCAGCAATTCACCTTTCCGCCGCAAACCAGCAAGAACTTTGACGCCTTGTTTGACGGCATGACCGACCCCTTGCACAAGTCTGGCCCACAACCTGGTTTTGTGATCGTGCTGGAGCAGGTGCCTGCCCATGCCAAGTTTGACAAAGAAGCGCGTGAGCAGTTGTTGGACATCTTCCGCGAAGCCTCCGATTACTGGGCCGAGCGCAAAATCCCTTTCCGTTGCTTTTATTCTTTCTCGGTGGCGCGCGCACCTGCGATGGCCATGGACGGCGACGGCGTCATGGCCACCAACCCCAGCGGCATTGACTTGACCGACGGCGGCGAAAAAATGCCCACCGACAAATTGGTGGACATTTCTCCCTTGGCCTTGCGCATGAGCAGCCCGTTCAATGCCGGATACTGGTTGACCGCTGCCTGATTTCCCGGCTTCGTCTTAATCTTCAAAGCCCGTTTTTTAACGGGCTTTGTTGTTTTGGGGGCCGTTTCATCCCAGGCGCGAGGCTGACTCGCCAGGCGGGCGTTGGTGTTGACAGCGCAGCGCCAACGCCACAAATTCAGCCACAGACACCTCTTGGGCGCGCCGCTGCACATCAAAGTCGGTGGCCACACCTTTTTGCTGCAGCCATGCGCCCAAGGTGTGGCGCAACAGTTTGCGCCGCTGGCCAAAGGCCACCCGCACCAACTCTGACAGCAAGGGCCAAGGCACGTCGCTCACTTCGGCCAAGGGCAACATGCGCACCACCGCACTGTCCACTTTGGGCGGGGGGTGAAAGGCGCCGGGCGCCACATCGAGCACCTTTTCCATCTGGTAGCGTGCTTGCAGCATGACGCTCAGGCGGCCATAGTCTGCGCTGTGGGGGGCTGCCACCATGCGATCGACGACCTCTTTTTGCAGCATGAAATGCTGGTCTTGCACCACCGCCACATGGTCGAGCAAGTGAAACAAGATGGGTGTGGAGATGTTGTAGGGCAAGTTGCCCACCACGCGCAGCTTGGGCGCATTGAGGCTTTGGGCCAATTCGGTGAAGTTGACCTGCAGCACATCCGCTTCGGTCACGCTCAATTGGGCATGACCACGCAACTCGCGGGCCAAGTCGCGGTCGATTTCGATCACCTGCAAGTGCCCAAGCCGCTCTACCAAGGGTTGGGTCAAGGCCGCCCAGCCGGGGCCAATCTCGACCATGGCTTGCCCAGCCTGGGGCGCAATGGCGCTGACGATGTCGTCAATGACCGCGCGGTCGGTTAAAAAATGTTGGCCAAACCGCTTGCGCGGCGCGATTGGGTGGGCCTTGCTCAAAGCGGGTCGTCGCGGTATTCGACGTAAGAGCGGCCCCTCGTTTCTTGGGCCCAAGCGCGGTAGCTGTCTTCCAGCTTTTGCTCGCGCAAGATGTTGCGGGCCAAGTCACGCTGCTCTTTGACACTCAACTCGGCCTGTCTGCGCTCCATGACCTGGATGAGGTGCACGCCAAAGCGCGTGATCACGGGGGGCGAGGTTTGTCCGGGGGCGAGTTTGTTCATGGCCTCTTCAAACTCGGGCACAAACATGCCCGGGCCAGCCCAACCCAAGTCGCCACCAGAAGCGGCACTGCCGTCTTGCGAATGCAAGCGGGCCATGGTGGCAAATTCGGCCCGGCCACTGTCAATTTGCAATTTGAACTCTTGCATGCGGGCCCGCGCAGCGTTCGGGCTGAGTTGCTCACCCGGGCGCAACAAAATGTGGCGCGCCCGGGTTTGCGGCACGGTCAAGGTGGAGGCCTGCGGTTGACGCCGCTCGACGAGTTTAAGGATGTGAAAGCCGGCACCGGAAGGCACGGGGCCGACCAGTTGGCCCACCGCCAAGCCCTTGACCGCATCGATGAACAAGCTGGGGTAGCGCTGGGCCGGACGCAGGCCCATCATGCCGCCCGTGGCTTTGTCGGTCGCATCCGAGTTGTCACGGGCCATGGCCTCAAAGTCGGCACCCGTTTTGAGTTTTTCCACCAGCGACTGCGCCCGCAAGCGCACCGCTTGGCGCTGCACATCGGTGGCGTCATCTGGCACCGCCAACAAAATATGGCCCAAAGCCAGAACCGGCTCCGCCTCTTGGCTGGTTTTGATGCGCTCAGCCAGCAGTTTGTCGATTTCGGGCTCGGTGATGCGGATGCGGGCATTGACCTCGCGCTCACGCAAGCGTTGCAATGTCAATTGCTGGCGCAAGTCGGCACGATATTGAGACAGGCTCATGCCTTGCTGCGCAATACGCTCACGAAAAGCTTCCATGCTCACCCCATTTTGAGTGGCCATGCCTTGCTCAGCTTGTTCGAGAATGCTGTCTTCAATCCGAATGCCCAGGTCTTGCGCCAAGCGCAGTTGGGCCCGCTCATCGATCAAGCGCTCCAACACCTGGCGCACCAACACCTCACGGCGGGGCACAAAACTGCCTTGCTGTTGTTGCATCTGCTGCACAGTCTGCTCGACTTGCTGCTGCAACTCTTGGTTGGTGATGGGCTCAGAGTCGACCACCGCCACAATAAAGTCGGAAGAGCGCGCACCCGTGGTGTTGGCGGTTGTCGGATTGAGCGCTGGCGCCAAAGCGGGGCCGCCCAAGCGAAGGCCCTGGGCCAGGCACACCGTGCTTGAACACAAAACCACGGCGCAGGTCAAACGGGCCACCCAGGTCAGGCTCAAAGAATTTGTCTGTTCACTCATATTGACCGAATCGGCTTGGAAAGCCCCCGTAATCGCGCAAGTTTTGATAGCGTGGCACGTAATCCTTGAACACACCGGTGATATTTGAGCCCACTCGGGACATCCCAGAAAACTCCATTTGGAACATGACCCGCTGAACCGCTCTGTCGGCCGTCAACTGGTAGCGGTCCAAGGCAATCCGGGTCAGCCAACATCCGGCATCGTATTCGACACCCACCAGCGCATCGACCAAACGCGACTCTTGTTGGTTGTAGTTGAAGCGACCCACAGTGTACCAACGGCCTTCACTGGCGCCCACGCTGTTGTCTGCGCTGCCACTGGCGGAAAAAAGGTTTTGCAAGGGCCATTGCCAGCTGGTGTCCACAAACTCGCCGCCGGCCGCGCCCACGGCATCGGCTTTGTGGCGATAGGCCATGTTCAAGACCCGATACGGCCCAGGTCGGTAGCGCGCACCCACCGTGGAGCGGACCACGCGCGCCGCATCTGGGCTGTATTGAAGGGCCGAGTCCAAAGCCCAGGCATTGACCAACTGCAAATTGGTGCCAGCCAATGTGTCACTGAGCTGTTCGGTGGCCGCCACGCCACCGGGCAGCACCACCTCTTGGGCGCGCAAACGATAGCGCTGCGCCAACACAAAGCGGGCCCGCTCTGCGCCCGATTGCGGGTCCAAGAACCGCGATGTGGCGCCCGTGGTCACTTGGTGGCTGTCAGAAATACGGTCATAGCCGGTGAAGGCGTTTTCAGTGAAGATGGTGGCGATATTGAAGTCATAACCGGCCGAGTCGTAGTTGGGTAGGCTGTTTTGGTCCTTGAACGGGGTGTTGACATAAAAAACCCGGGGCTCCAAGGTTTGCACCCAATTCACATCAAACAAGCGGGTCGGGCGATCAAACACTGCAACGGCATCCAGGCTGTAACCCGGTACCACCACCGAGGCATTGCGCACACCCGTGCTCGCCAAGGGCTGGTCAAACTGATAGCTGCGCGCATTGAGCGTGAGCTTGGGCGTGACGGAGCCGTATGGCGTGATCCATGACTGCGCCACTTGCGCTTGGCTGACCATGCGCTGCGCATTGTCGTTGGTCAGGCTCAAAAACTCGCGATTGGACTGAAAACGCGTCATCTCCCCCAGAAGCTGCACATCCAGACCCGAGGGATACGCCCAACGATATTGGCCGCTGAGCTTGGGCACCATGTCATACGGTGGTGTGATGGGGGTCCTGGTGTCTTGCAAGGTTTGCCAGCGCAGCGTTCTGAATTGCGAGGTCAGGCCACCGCTGGCATAGCCCACGGTGGCGTCGGCTGGCAACAAGCGCAAAGCGCCGTTGATGTTGTTGCGCGGAAAGTCTTTCCAATAGTTGTCGTCACTGACGCGGTTGATGTTCAAGCCCAAGTTCACCGGCCCCAAGCGGGCGGATCGGGTGTCGAGCGTGCCTTGGTGGGTCCAGGAGGTGCCCCAGCGCGCAGAGCCGCCCAAGCGGTCATAGGGCATCACATCCACCTTGGCCGTGCCCTGAAAGGGGGGCAGAACGCTTTCCAGATACCGAAACTCGCCCGACATGTTCAACCCCCGCTCGGTCATCAAGCGCGGCGTGATCAACAAATCCCGATTGGGCGCAATGTTCCAGTAGTACGGTTGAGAGTAAGTGAAGCCATCGAGGTTATTGGTCTCGATGGTGGGCGGCAGCAAGCCCGATCGGCGCTGGCTGGTCATGGGAAAGGCGAATGAAGGCACGCGCACCACGGCCGTGTCTTTGAAATACAAGGCGCCGTTGGTCACCTCCGCATCGCCTTTTTCGCTGTCCAAACTCAAACGATCGGCGCGAATCAGCCAGTCCGGCAACCAGCTCGGGCCGGGTTTGCGCCGGCAAGTGGTGTAGTCGCCTTGGTGGATGACGGCGCGCTTTTCACCCAAAAAATCCACCCGCCTGGCTTTGCCATGCCCTTGGCTGCGCAACAACTGGTAGCTGGGTTCGGTGATGCTGCCCTCAAACGCCTCGATTTTTAAATCCAGGTCGGGGCCTTCAAACACATTGCCCGCCTGGTTGATGCGCACATTTCCACGGGCGCGTGCCGCGTCGGTGGGCTGGAAGTAATCAATCCGCTCGGCACGAATCAAGGTATCGGCCCGGCGCAATTGCACGTCTCCCAGCATGAGCAAATCCAAATCAGGCCGCCCCGACAAATGATCGGCTTGGATGAACAGGGGTTGGCGCGCCCGATTTTGGGGGGGCAACAACAAGGGCAACAGGCTGCTGGGTTTGAGCACTGGCGCGCCCGGCTCGGGCTGAGGCTGGGGCCGCAGCGGCGACTGCGCCAATGCCACACACATGAACAAACCACCCAGCACGGCCCAGAAGGCTTGTTGCGCGTGTTTGGCTTTCAATGGGTGGCGGGCGTTCATGGGTGGGGCATTCAAGCCGTGGTGGACACATGCGACAACCCAATAGGGGGCCCAGCTCGCAGCACCGGCACAGGTTTGTAGAATGGATTATCCATGAGCACCCCCCACATCGAAGCCGGCCACACCCCGAGCCCCGCCAGCCAGGTGCAATGGGCAGATACAACGCGCCAAGCCCATTTTGAACATTGGTTGAACACCCTGATCATGGGCCATGGTCTGCATCTGCCCAGTTTGCAGGTGGCCTCGGCCGACGCGAGTTTTAGGCGCTACTTTCGCATCCACACCGACCGCGGCACCTTGATCGTGGTCGACGCACCGCCTGAGCACGAAAACTGTGCGGCCTTTGTCAAAGTGGCCGAGTTGATGCTGTCCGCCGGCCTGAATGTGCCCCGAGTGCTCGATTGGCAACGCGAACTCGGCTTCATGCTGCTGACCGATTTGGGCCAACACACCTGGATGCAACAACTCGACGCCCAACAGCCCCAGCAACACCTGGGCGACTTTGGGCGCGCCATCGATGCCCTGATCGGCTGGCAAAGCGCCAGCCAAGCCCAAGTGCTCCCTGCCTATGACCAAGCCTTGTTGATGCGCGAGTTGCAACTCTTTCCCGATTGGTATATCGCCCAGCACCGGGGTTTGGAGCTGACCGATGCCGAGCGCCAAACCCTGGACCAAGCCTTTGCCACCATCGTGGCGCGCAACTTGTCGGTGCCGCAGGTGTATGTGCACCGTGACTTCATGCCGCGCAACCTGATGCTGCCGCCCGATCCACAAGAGCGGCGCTTGGGGGTGCTGGACTTTCAAGACGCGGTTCACGGCCCCATCACCTACGACATCGCCAGCTTGATGCGCGACGCCTTCATCAGCTGGGACGAGGCCTTTGTATTGGACGTCACCGTGCGGTATTGGGAGCGCGCCAGGCAACAAGGCTTGCTGGGCACGGGTGAGCTGTCGACCGATTTCGGCCTGTTTTGGCGTGAAGTGGAGTGGATGGGGTTGCAGCGCCACCTCAAAGTGGCGGGCATCTTTGCCCGCCTGGGCTTGCGCGACCACAAACCCAAATACCTGGCCGACACGCCGCGCTTCATGGCCTATATCCGGGCCACCTGCAGCCGCTACCGCGAGCTTTTTCCCTTGCTGCGCTTGATCGACCGCATTGAAGGCCACGCCAGCGCCAGCGGCTATGCTTTTGGCCGGGTCTGACGACCCGACCTCCACTGGCCCAATCACGTGCCCCGCTTTTTCCACCCTGAACCTTTGGTCGCCCAAACCTGTGTAGCCCTTGACACGGCAGCGGCACGCCACGCCCAGGTGTTGCGCTTGCAGCCCGGCGACGAAATCCGGTTGTTCAATGGCCAAGGTGGGGAATGGGCCGCGCAAATTGAACACATGGGCCGCAAAGAAGTCACCGTGAACATCATCGTGCACCAGGCCATCGAGCGCGAGGCACACAACCATGTGGTGCTGGCCGTGGGCATGCCCGCCAATGAGCGCATGGACTGGTTGGTCGAAAAGGCCACCGAGTTGGGTGTCGCGCGCTTGGTGCCGCTGATGACAGAACGCAGTGTTTTGCGCTTGCACGCAGATCGGGCGCTCAAGCGCCAAGCCCATTGGCAGGCCATGGCACTGTCCGCCTGCGAGCAATGCGGACGCAACCGCCCCCCCACCATAGATGTGCCCCAAAGTTTGGACCAGTTTCTCGCGCAAGACCTCGGGCCGACGGCCAAAAGGCTGTTGTCACTGGCACCCAGCGCAACGCCCATCCACACCAGCAGCTTTCACGTCACCGTGCTCAGCGGTCCCGAAGGGGGGTTTAGCACTGCAGAAGAGGCACGGGCCTTGGCGGCAGGTTTTGTACCCTGGCAACTGGGGCCGCGAACTTTGCGCGCAGAAACTGCCGCCTTGGCCGCATTGACTTTGTGTGCTGAGACTGCCGCCATGTAATCTCCCTTGGCTCATTTATCCGTGTTCTATTACAAAGAAAGAAAACCATGAACCGACACCTGTGGCTGCTGACCTTGGCGCAAGGCCTGTTTTTCACCAACAACGTCACCTTCATTGCCATCAACGGCTTGGTGGGCTTGAGCCTGGCCCCGGTCGGCTGGATGGCCACCTTGCCGGTGATGGGCTATGTGGTGGGCAGCGCGCTGAGTGCGGCCTTGGTGTCGCGCACCCAGGCCTTGTGGGGGCGCAAAAAGTCGTTTCAAACGGGCTTGGTGGTGGCCTTCTTTTCCTGTGCCCTGGCCTTGTGGGCGGTGATGCACCAATGGTTTTGGCTGCTGGTGCTGGCCACCTTCATCGCCGGTTACTACAGCGCCAATGCGCAGCTGTACCGGTTTGCCGCAGCCGAGCTGTCCCCCCTGGAAGGGCGCGAAAAAGCCGTGTCATGGGTCATGGCCGGTGGCTTGATGGGGGCCATCGTCGGGCCCAACCTGGCCAATCAAACCAAAAACTTGCTGGGCGTGCCGTTTGCGGGGGCTTACTTGAGCTTGATGGGTGTGGCCGTGCTGGCTTGGCTGGTGATTGACAGAATTGACTTTGGGCCCACACCCCCGCCCCCGCCCGTGGGCCATGTGCAACGCTCTTGGGGCAGTTTGATGAAACAGCCCGTGTTTTTTGTGGCCGCCTTGAGCGCCGCTTTGGGCTATGGGGTGATGAACTTGCTCATGGCCGCCACCCCGCTGGCCATGCAAAACTGCGGCATTGGTTTTGGTGACACGGCCTTGGTACTTCAATGGCATGTGATTGGCATGTTTGCGCCCGGGTTTTTCACCGGTCATCTGATCAAGCGGTTTGGCGCCTTGCCCGTGATGGGGGTGGGTGTGTTGCTCAACTTCGTTTGCGTGGCCATCGCATTGAGCGGCATCGAAGTGCAACAGTTTTTGATCGCCATGCTGCTGCTGGGCGTGGGCTGGAATTTCTTGTTCACCGGCAGCACCACCTTGTCCATGCAAGGTTACGCACCAGAGGACAAGCACCGCGCGCAAGCGGTGCTTAACTTTTGCGTATTTGCCACCATGGCGGTGACCTCGTTTGCGTCGGGCGCGCTGGTCACCACTTCGGGGTGGGATTGGCTCAACTTGGGGTCTTTGTTGCCCATTGCGGTCACGGGCCTGTCCTTGCTGTGGCTGGCCAGGCATCTTCAAGTCAACAAACCGCATATCGCTTAAGGCAGGCCTGGCCGTTGTGCCAGCACGCAGACTGCTGGGCTTGGTTCACAACGACCCGGTCCAACGGATGCCGCTGATCCCTGGCGCATGCCGCAAGCAGCCGCCTCAGGGCAAAGCGGCCATCACCTGGGCCATGGCCGCTGTGAGTTTGCGCGCATAGGGCAGGTGCAAAAATTCATTCGGGCCATGGGCATTGGACTGTGGCCCCAACACGCCGCACACCACCATTTGTGCGCGTGGAAAACCTTGGCTGAGCATGTTCATCAGCGGTATCGTGCCGCCTTGCCCAATAAAACCACACGGGGCACCAAAGTGGGCATTGCTGGCGCTGTGCAAGGCCTGGGTCAACCAAGGGGCCACGTCCGGTGCGTTCCAACCGGTCGCGCCCCCATGGTGCTCAAAAGTCACCCGCGCTTGGTAAGGCGCGTTGTCTTCGAGCAAAACTTTCATCTCTTGCACCGCGCGGGCAGCATCGACCAAGGGGGGCAAGCGCAGGCTCAGTTTGAATGCCGTATACGGGCGCAACACATTGCCCGCATCTTGCAAAGCGGGCAGGCCCTCGGCACCGGTCACACTCAGGGTCGGGCGCCAGGTGCGGTTGAGCAAGGCCTGCGTCGGGTCCTGGGTGGTGGGCAAGGTGAACACCGATGAGCCATGGCAATCGTGGTGCGCCCATGGAAAGCGCTGGTGCACCAAGTCGCCCAAAATGCGCGCCGTGTCTTGGGCCTGGGCCACCCGCCCAGGTGGAATTTCGCAATGAAAGCTTTGCGGCAGCAAGCGCCCGCTTTGGCTGTCTTCCAAGCGGTCCAGCAACTGGCGCATGATGCGAAAGCTCGACGGCACCAAACCCGAAGCATCACCCGAGTGCACGCCCTCGGTCAAGACCTCTACCTTGAGCACGCCGCTGGCCATGCCACGCAAACTGGTGGTCAACCAAATCTGGTCGTAGTTGCCCGCGCCACTGTCCAAGCAGATCACCAGCGCCACCTCGCCCAAGCGGGGGCGCAAGACATCGATGTAGGGCAGCAAGTCGCCAGAGCCCGACTCCTCACAGGTTTCGATCAAACCGACCATGCGGGGGTGGGGAATGTTCTGCGCTTTGAGCGCGGCGATGGCCGCTATGCTGGCATACGCCGCATAACCATCATCGGCGCTGCCCCGCCCATACAACTTATCGCCCACGATCTTTGGCGTCCACGGCCCCAAGTCGGCGCGCCAGCCATCGAATTCGGGTTGCTTGTCCATGTGGCCATAGAGCAGAATGGTTTCAGCGCTGGCCGCTCGGGTGGCGGCCACCTCAAACATCAACACCGGCGTGCGGCCTGGAAGGCGCACCACTTCCAGTGTCAAGCCGGGAATTTTTTGGTCTTCAATCCACGTGGCTGCATGCAAGAGCACTTTGTCCAACCAGCCGTGGGCCGCCCACTGCGGGTCAAATGCCGGAGACTTGGCGGGCATGGCGATGTAGTCTTGCAACTGCGCCACGATGCCACCTTCCCAACTGTGGGTCACATGTTCCAGGGCCAAATCGGGTTGCAAGGCTAAGGGTGACACGGGTGCGTTCATGGGGTGCTCTCCTTTGGTAGGCCCTTGAATGCCTCAAGGGCGGTTGCGTTTCATTGTGCCCTGTTGGTTTGGTGGGCCACAGCACGCCAAGCCACAGCGGCTCACCGAAAGGTGAACACTGCCGTGGCCGCACGCCAATTGGGCCAGTGCCGAATCACCCGCCCTTGGTGCAAACCAAATGCGTCGGTGATGCGCAAATTGTTTTTTTGCGCCAACAAGGCAAAGTCGCTGTAGGTGCCGACCCGGATATTGGGCGTGTCGTACCACTGATAAGGGAGGCGCTTGGTCACCGGCATGCGCCCAGTCAACACACTCCAGCGGTTGGGCCAATGGGCAAAGTTGGGAAAGGCCACCACGCCCATGCGCCCCACGCGAGCGGTCTCGCGCAACATCGTCTCGGCATTGCGCAGGTGTTGCAAGGTGTCAATTTGCAGCACCACATCGAACGACTGGTCTTCAAACATGCTCAAGCCCTGCTCCAGGTTGAGCTGAATCACCGACACACCGCGCTGCACGCAGGCCAGCACATTGGCGTCGTCAATCTCCACGCCATAACCTGTGCAACCGCGCTCAGATTGCAAAAGGCTCAGGAACGCCCCATTGCCGCAGCCCAGGTCCAATACCCGACTGCCGCGCGGCACCAAATTGGCCAGGGCTTGCATCACTTGGGGATCGCTCACAGGGCCACCTCTTGCAAAGACATTTGCGCAAAGTAACTGCGCACCAAAGCCAGGTAGCGCGCATCGTCGAGCAAAAAAGCATCGTGCCCGTGGGGCGCATCGATTTCCGCATAGCTCACCGCTCTGCGGTTGTTGAGCAAGGCGCGCACCATCTCTCGGCTGCGCGCGGGCGAAAAACGCCAATCGGTGCTGAAGCTGACCAATAAAAAGGCGGCTTTGGCGCGGGCCAAGGCGGCGCTCAAATCACCACCAAATTCCCGCGCTGGGTCAAAGTAGTCGAGCGCGCGGGTGATGAGCAAATAGGTATTGGCATCAAAGTATTCGCTGAATTTGTCACCCTGGTAGCGCAAATAGCTCTCAATTTGAAACTCCACTTCCTGGGTGGAATAACGATAAGCCTGATCGGTGGCCTGTTGTAAGCGCCGACCAAACTTGTCATTCATCACATCATCGCTGAGGTAAGTGATGTGGCCCAACATGCGAGCAATGCGCAAACCGCGTTTGGGCACCACGCCATGGGCATAAAAATGACCCCCATGAAAGTCGGGGTCAGTGACGATGGCCCTGCGGGCCACCTCGTTAAAGGCAATGTTTTCCGCGTTCAAATTGGGCGAGCTGGCAATGACCAGCGCGTGGCGCACCCGATCTGGGTATTGCAACGTCCAGCTGAGGGCTTGCATGCCGCCCAAACTGCCGCCCATCACCGCCGCGAGTTGCTGAATTCCCAAGGCATCCAGCAAGCGCGCCTGGGTATTGACCCAATCCTCCACCGTGACCACGGGGAAATCGGCACCATAAATGCGGCCGGTCTGAGGATTGACATGCATGGGACCGGTGGAGCCAAAGCAAGAGCCCAGGTTGTTCACGCCAATCACAAAGAACCGCTCGGTGGCCAAGGGCTTGCCCGGACCCACCATGTTGTCCCACCAACCCTCGCTCTTGTCTTGGCCAGGATAAACACCGGCCACATGGTGCGAGGCGTTGAGGGCGTGACAAATCAATACGGCATTGCTGCGCTGAGCATTGAGCTGACCATAGGTTTCGTACACCAACTGGTATGGCCCCAGGGTCAAACCACACTTCAAGCCCAAGGCTTGGGTGAATTGCAGGGTCTGGGTGTGGGCAATCAGGGTCATGGAGCAGTTTGGATCAGCCTTGACGGCGCCCGAAGCAGTCCGTTTTTAGCTGAATTTATTGACGCGCCCGCAATCTCAAGCAAATCGGCGCTTGTGAACATTCTAGCCAAGGCCAAAGGTAAGATGATTTGCCCCAGATCTGCTGCGCGCTCAAACGCCAGGGGCCCGTTACTGCACCACGCTTATTCAGAGGCTCAAATGTGCTTAAAAAAATGTCCGGCTCAATTTGAAATCTAATGTTTACGTATTGGTGTAGAATATGCCACATAAATGATAGATTCTATGAAACTAACAACTTCTGCCCCCCTATTTCTGATCACTTTTGTCGGTTTGCAATGCTTGTCGTCCCAGGCCCTGGGGCAAGCCCTGCCCGGCCAAGGGG
>CAMDLJ010000040.1 GCA_945901665.1 Bordetella parapertussis
CAATTTGCTGATTGAAATACCCGACAAGGAGCCGAGCAACACCGTCAACGCCGAGGGCGGGATCAGCATGTCCACCGCGCCAATGGCCATCACCGGCCCGGTCGCCATGGTGGGGTGGTAACCGCGCTGCAGCATCAACGGCACCATCAAACCACCCAGCATCGCGGTGGTGGCAATGGTCGAGCCCGAGATGGCTGAAAACACGGTTCCGGCCACGATCGCCACCACGGCCAAACGACCGGGCAGGTTTTTGATCAAGCGCTCTATGCCGTCGATCACCTTGACCGCCAAGCCGGTGTGGAACAAGACCTCGCCCATCAGCACAAACAAGGGAATGGGGGTGAGGGAAAAACTGGCCACCGAGCCCACGCAATTGCGCACCATTTGGGCGATGCCCGCTTCGCCGCCCAAGATCAGCCAAGCACCGACCACGTTGATGACCAAAAACGAAAACACCACTGGCAAGCCCAAAAAGAGCAACACGGTGGATCCGCCCAACAACAACCAAGATGCCAATTGCCAACTCATGAAAATCCTTAGAGGGTATTAGGCGGCTGATACCGCTTCTTCACGGGGCGCGCGCTCGCCATGCATCAATCGGTGCATGCGAAAAACAAATTCGACTGCCAACAAGCCAAATGTGAGCGGCAAAAATGCCAACCACCACCACACAGGCGTGGTCAAGGCTTTGATGAACATCTCGCCAGTTTGCAAGCTGTCCCAAGTGGTGGTCAAGCCGTACCAGGCAATCACCAAAGAACACAGCAGGCCCAGCACATCCACGGCCCATTCACAATACCAAGCCCACAAGGGCGGGATGGCACGCAACAAAATATCCACCCGAATGTGCTGACCCAGTCGCAGCAGCCAGGGCCCCGCGAACAAGGTGATGAGGTACAAAAAAGCCTCAGACAAATCGTTGGTCGCCGGCATGCCGCGCAAGCCCGGAATGAGGGGGACGTTGCGCAAAAACACGTCGGCGCAAATCACCAGCATCAAGGCGAACAACATGGCGCAAGCCATCCAAGCCAGGGCTTCGTAGACCTGACCCAAAGCACGGGACCAACGATTCATCATGTCAACACCTTACTTGGGCTCAAGCATTTCACGCAGCTTGGCGCCATGTGCCGGGCTGGACTTGACCACCGCATCCCAAGCGGCATCGTAGGCGGTTTTTTGCAAAATGCGTGACTGCTCGGCGTCCAGTTTGATGACCTGCAAACCCGCGTCTTGCTGCTTTTTGATTTCTGCAGGTGCATCTTTGGCCGCCATGTCCACGTTCTGGCTCTCCAACCAGACCGCTTGCTTTTCCAAGAAGGCGCGCTGGGCGGGGTTGAGCTTGCGCCAGGTGTTGGCGCTGAAGATCACACCCAGCTCAATGGCATAAAAGCCAGGCTCAATGCGGAACTTGGTTTTTTCATGCCAGCCCAAATCAAAAATGCCCAGCAAAGGCCAGCCGTAGCCGTCGACCACGCCGCGCTCCAAGGCGGTGTAGACCTCACCTGGTGCAATTTGCACCACATTGGCGCCCAGCTTTTGGAAGAAGTCGCGGTAGATGGGCGCAATGCGCAACTTCAAGCCAGTGAGGTCGGCCTTGTCAATGCGTTTATTGCTGTAGATGTAGTACTGCACGCCTTCGCCGGTGCGGGCGTAGTAGTACAGACCTTTTTCCATCATGATTTTGTTCAAGTAATCGATGGCGCCGTTTTTGCGCATCTCGGCCATGGTTTGGTTGGTGTAGTTGATCGCCAGGCCTTCGGGAACAATGCCGGCCACAAATGATGTGGTGGTGTTGGACATGTCGACCACACCGCTGCGCAAGGCGTTGCCCTGCTCAAAGGTGGGGATGGCCTTGGGGCCACCGATGTAATTGATTTGGATCAGGCCCTTGCCCTCGTCGTTGACCTTTTTCACGAAGCGTTCAAAGTTGCGCGCGTAATAGGTGCCCTCTTGGAAAGCGTTCACCGCCTTGAGGGTGATCTCCTGGGCTAGAGCGGCCAAAGGGGTGGCCAACGCGGCGGCGGCCATGCACAGGCCCAACAGGGTGTGGCGCTTAAAACGATTCGGTGACATGGTGAACTCCTTCAGTCGTGGGTGGTGGTTGCGGGGGGATGCCAATGCCCGGCATGCTGGAGCATGCCCAGGGTTCGAGACAGGATGTCTCGGCGATAAGCCGCAATGTCGCGGCCATCGTAATCGTAAAAACCAGCGCCGGTTTTCAGGCCCAACTGGCCTTGGGCCATTTTGTCGGCGACGATGGCCGGGGTGGCGTAACGGTGTGGGTCAATGCTGGCGGCCATTTCACGGCTGGCATGAAACAAAATATCGTTGCCGCCCACGTCAATGAACTCAATCACGCCCAAGGCTGCAAAACGCAAACCCATGCCGTAACGGGTGGCCAAGTCGATTTCTTCGGCGGTCGCCGCGCCCTCTTGGACCATGCGCGCCGCCTCGTTCATGACCAGCGCTTGCAAGCGCGGCACGATGTAGCCGGGCGTGGGGCCGCACACCACCGGCAGTTTGCCAATGGCGCTCATCAAACCTTTGGCACGCGCCAACACAACCGGGTCCAGGCGGGGGTGGGTGCTCAACTCGACCACCGGAATCAAATAGGCCGGGTTGAGCCAATGGATGTTCAAGAACCGCTCAGGGTGCGTGACAAACGGCACCAAGTCGGTGACCAAGATGCTGCTGGTGGTGGAGGTGATGATGGCTTCAGCACTGCAAGCCGCACCGATGCGCGCCAAGGCGCTTTGTTTGGCCGCCATGGTTTCAGGCACACCTTCGAACACCATGTCGGCCTGGGCCAAGGCCGCATCGGCACCCGCCTCGTTGACCCACGACACACGCGCCACGATGGCCTCCACCTGTGCTGCGGGAAAAGCGCCCAATTCGGCCAAGCTGTTCAAACTGCCGCGCACCTCAGCCAATGCCTCTTGCTGCAAGGCCGCCCATTGATCAGGGGTGCGAGCGCGCAAATCAACCACCGCAACACGGTGCCCGGCATACGCAAAAGCCGTGGCAATGCTGCGCCCCATGCGGCCAGCGCCCACGGCGACAAAGCGCGCCACGCTCATGCCTGCTCTCCTTGGTGCAGCATCTCACGCAATTGCGCGGGGCTGTGCTGCTGCAAACCCAAGGCCTCCAAGGTGCGGGGGCCAAGCCGCAAATCGCGCCCCAAATAACCACCCGTGATGGCCACCAAACCGTGGGCTATGGGGGCATCCACACCCGCCCAACGCGCCACCGAGCACAAAAAGGCCAAGCCCATTTCAATGTCCTCGGTGACATACCGGTGGTGCAGCAAGTCGATGTTTTCGCGCCAGTCGCCCGACTTGACCAATTTTTTGTGGGCGTCGCCATACATCCAGCGGTCGTTTTCGTAATGGTCGCGCAAAGGGTAATGCGGTGCCCCCCAACCCACGGCCTCACGCACCGCCATGCGCTCCAAATCGAGTTGATTGGTCACAGCGCGCACACTGGCTTGGGTGCCTTCGTTGTGGATATCCCAACGCTCAAAGTGCTGCAAAGGAGCGGCGTTCATGACGATCAAAGGTGGGTGAATGATGGGGCCGGCATTCATCAACGCCCCCGACAAGGCGTCTCCACAGGCGTGCACACTGGGGTAGGCCCGGCGGATAACCGCCAGGGCAGCATCCGCATGGATGGCTGGGTAAACGCCGGTGGGCAAGTGCGCGGCACGGATGGTCAGGTTGACCTCGCGCGGGCCATGCTTGCGCGCCAAATAAGGCATGGTGCCGGTCTCGGCCCAGCGCACATCGGCCCTGCAGCCCAAAGCGCGCACGCGCCGGGCCATGGTGAAGCTGCCAAAGGTGCCGGGGGCCAAGAAAACCACTTGCCCGTCTTGCAAATGCGGGGCCATGGCTTGGGCGATATCGTCTTGGGCCGTGGCGGGGGTGGGCAGCAAAATCAGCTCTGCCCCTTTGAGGGCCAGACCCATGTCAGCGCTGACGCTGTGGATGGCCACATCGCGCTCACCCTCGGCATCTTTGAGGCGAATGCCACCCTGGACCAACACCGGTGCCAAGGCCGCGCCGTCACGCCGCCACAAACGAACCTCGTGCCCAGACAGGGATAAATCTGCGGCGGCCGCATAAGCCCCGTGTCCCCCTCCGAGCACAGCAATTTTCATGGTGTCTTTCAAAATCGGGGCGATTGCCCTGCCAGATACATTACTTTGGAAATGTTTTGCTGTCAATCAAAAAACCATCAGGGTTAATCCTCTGGGGCAGGACGGCGGCATGCCCCAAACTTTTTCTATCGCAGCCAAAATCAATTTTTCAACATGCAAGCGCCGTCGAAGCTTCCCCCTCAACTGCCTTTTGTAGACGGTTACTTGGCCGCCTTGCTGGGCCAAGCCAGCCAAATGATTTCCACCGAGTTTCACCAAGTCGTGCGCTCGCATGGTTTTTCGGTGACCGAGTGGCGGGTTTTGGCCAGCTTGTTTGGCAGCAAAGGCATGAGCATCGGTCACCTGGCCAGCATTTCATTGACCAAGCAACCCACCGTGACCCGTTTGCTCGATCGCATGGAGGCATTGGGCCATGTGCAACGCACACCCCAAACCAAAGACCGGCGGGTGACGCATGTGAGCATCACCCCGCAGGGTCAAAAAATTGTCAGGTCGCTGATCAAGCAAGCCAAAGCGCACGAAGAAAAAATACTCGAGCCCTTTGGATTGGCACAGGCAGAAGCTTTAAAACACACCTTGCGCCAAATCATCACCCAGCGTCGCCAGTTGGCTTGAATTCCGAGCGGGTGTCGACGCAGCCCATCGGCACCCACCCTGGACCATCAGGCTTTGGCGTGGCTGGCTTTCCAAGCGTCCATGATCTGCCCGCCGGTGGCCGCCCACACGCCGGGCTTGGACAAGATGTGATCAAGCACATCGGCCAACACCCCAATGCGATAAGGCTGGCCAATGGCCCAGGCATGCAATGGCAAGGCCATGATGCGCGGGCCGTGCCGCTCGCTTTCGGCATACAGGTAATCAAACTGGTCGATCCACTGTTGGCGCAGGTCGTCTTCGTCTTGGTGCCAAGCGATGAGCAAACCCGCATCCTCAATGTCAGCACACAAGGGCATGGCCACCATCTCGCGCCCACCGGCGCGGATGGGGTAAGGCATGTCATCGTTGACCCAATCGCACACATAGTCGATGCCGGATTGGGCCAGCAAGTCCAGGGTGTCGTGTGACTCGCTGCGCGCTGGCGACAGCCAACCACGCACCGGTGCAAAGCGGCGCACGATGTCCAAACTGCGCTCTATCACTTGGGCCTCGTCGCTCATGCCGGTGTGGTGCACATGGTCCATGTCCAGCCCGTGGCCCATCAACTCCCAGCCGAGATCGACACAGGCTTGGGCCAAGGAAGGATAGCGCGCCGCCACCGCCGCATTGATGGGCACACTGCCCGAAATGTTGCGCGCGCGCAGCTCCTTCATGATGCGGTAAATGCCCACCCGGTTGCCGTAGTCGCGCAAGGTGTAGTGGCGCAAGTCGGGGTAAGCGGTTTGCAAAGAACCCACAGGCTTGAACGGCACGCCCTTTTGGTTCAGGGGAAACCACTGCAACGAGGCCGTGACCCACAAGGCCACACGGGCACCGCCGGGCCATTTCACGGCAGGTCGATCGGGCAGCATGGACCAGTCATAACGATCGTGGTCCATGCCGTAGCGGCGTTTGGGATAGCGCAGATAGTCGGGCGCGATCATGGGGCTCTTCCCACGGCCACCGAGGCTTGCTCAAAAGCACTGTAATCGTGGTCTAAAAAGTGCTGGGCGATCTCGCGCCCAGTGGCCAACCAAACCTTGTCGTGTCCGGTGATGTAAGCCAGGGCCTCCTCAAAGGCTTTCATGCGATAGGGCTGGCCAATCAAATACGGGTGCAAGGGAATGCACATCACCGTGCCGGATTGCTCCCCCTCGGCGTACAAGCGGTCAAACTGGCGTTTGATCATTTCGCCATAGCGGTGTGGCGTGACCCAGTTGACGCTGAAGGCGATGGCGTCATTCATCTCCAGCGAGTAGGGCATGCTGACCAAACGGCCATGGGGCACCTTGACCGGGCCGGGTTGGTCGTCATGAAACAGGTCGCACACATAGGTCAACCCGGCTTCGGCCACCAGGTTCAAGGTCTGGTCGGTGTAAGACAGCGCCGGCGACAGCCAACCGTCAAGCTTTTGGCCGGTGTGCTTTTTGATGGTGTCGATCGAGTCGCGAATGAGTTCGCGCTCTTGGTCGGGCGTCATGTCAAACACATAGCGGGTGTTGTAGGTGCCGTGGGAGTAAAACTCCCAACCGCGCTCGACACAGGCGGCAATGATTTCGGGGTGGTGCTCGCACAAGGCCACATTGAGGGAGACGCTGCCGCGCACCCCACAGCGGTCCATCGCTTCCATCATGCGCCACACGCCCACGCGGTTGCCGTAGTCGCGGTAGGAATAGGCCTGGACATCGGGGATGGGCCTGGGCCATGGCGTGCGCTTGGGGTTGGGCGGGGGCTCGAGTTCATAAAACTCGATGTTGGGCGCCACCCAAAAAGCCAACTGTGCCCCATTGGGCCAGCGGATGGGCGGGCGGTCCTGATAGGGCAAAAAGTCGTAGTAGCCCGGATCGCGTTTCATGACGGCAAGCCTTCAAGATAGGCCAACACTTCTTTGGCCGACATCACATCGGCGTACTTCACGGCCATGTCGTACAAATTGGCAAAGTGCGGGCTTTCATGCTTATCGGCCACACATTCTTCGGGCACGATGGTGCGAAAGCTGCGCGACAAGCTGTCGACCACCGTGGCACGCACACAGCCCGAGGTGGACCCGCCCGTGACGATGACGGTGTCGATGCCGTGAAAATTGAACACCGAGTTGAGGTGGGTTTCGTGAAATGCAGACGCCATGCGCTTATTGATGACCACATCGCGTTGGTGATCGATCTGCAAGCGGTCATCAAACTCCGAGCGGCGCGAACCCACCTTGATGTTTTGCAGCGAGTCGGGGGTATCGGTGCGGGTGCCCCAGATGCCACAGTCTTCGCCTGAATCCATGTAAGCCACATACGTCCACACCACGGGCCCCCCCTTGGCGCGCAAGGCATTGGAGAGTTGATTCACATGGGCCAGTTGCTGAGGGTCGGTCTCATAAGCCGTGGCAAATTCACCCACACAGGTATAGGCTTTTTGCAAGTCGATATTGATGATGGCTGGGCGTTTGCCAAAGCCAAATCGACGCCGGGTGGGGTTGGCTTTGATGTCTTCAAACAATTGGCGCGCGGTTTTATTGGAGTGTTCCATGCGATTCAAAGGTTAAAAAGCCAAGGGTGTGCTTGGCGGTATTGCACCTCAAATTGTTTGAGGGCGGCGTCGTGGTGCAAGGTGACACCGATCTCATCGAGTCCCTCGACCAAACATTTCTTGCGAAATGCATCCATCTTAAAAGCATAGACCTGGCCATCCGGCCCGGTCACGGTTTGGGCGGGCAAGTCCACCCGGACATGCGCACCCGGCTGGGCGTGCAGTTGCTCACGCAATCGCACGCACACGGCAATGTCCAACTGCACGGGCAGCAAACCTGTTTTGAGCGAATTGAGGTAAAAAATATCGCCAAAGTCGGCGGCAATCACACAACGGATCCCATGGTCCACCAAGCCCCAAGGGGCTTGTTCGCGGCTGGAGCCGCAGCCAAAGTTGCGGTCCGCCACCATGATGGTGGCATGGCGGTAAGGCAATTGATTCAAGATGAAGTCGGGGCGCTCGCTGTCGTCGTCATGGAAGCGCACATCGCGAAACAAAAATTGGCCATAGCCCCCTTGGCGCGGACGGCGCAAAAATCGCGCCGGCAAAATTTGATCGGTGTCCACATCGGCCTGATCAAACGGAACGGCCACGCCGTCTTCCACCACAAATGCTTTCATGTCATTTCACCAGGCTGCGAACATCGGTCAATCGGCCGGTCAAGGCGGCCGCAGCAGCCATCGCCGGGCCCATCAAATGGGTGCGACTGCCCGGCCCTTGGCGACCCACAAAATTGCGGTTGGAGGTGGAGGCGCACCGTTTGCCAGCGGCCACCAAGTCCCCGTTCATGCCCACACACATCGAGCAGCCCGATTCGCGCCACTCGAAACCGGCCTTCTTAAAGATCTGGTCCAAGCCTTCGCGCTCGGCATCCAGTTTGACTTGGGTCGAGCCCGGCGAAACCAGCACAGGCACCTTTGCCTGTCCCAGCTGCGCCACAGCGGCTGCAGCGCGCAGGTCTTCGATGCGGCCATTGGTGCACGAGCCAATGAACACTTGATCGACCGCAATATCTTGCAGCGCCATCCCGGCTTGCAGCCCCATATAGGCCAAAGCCCGCTCCATGCCGGCGCGCTTTTCGGCATCCAGCTCATGGCGGGGGTCGGGCACACAAGCGGTGATGGGCAAGCCGTCTTGCGGGCTGTTGCCCCATGTCACCATGGGCGCGAGCGCACTGGCGTCGAGTTCGATATCCACATCAAAGTGTGCATCCAGGTCAGAGGGCAATGTGCGCCAATGGTCCAAGGCCTGCTCCCACATGGCAGCTTTGGGGGCAAATGTGCGGCCTTGCAGATAAGCAAAGGTGGTCTCGTCCGGTGCCACCATGCCAGCGCGGGCACCGGCCTCAATGGACATATTGCACACCGTCAAACGCTCCTCGATGCTCATGGCGCGAATGACTGAGCCCGCGTATTCGATGACATGGCCCACAGCACCGTTGGAGCCGATCTTGGCAATGATGGCCAAGATCACATCTTTGGCGCTGACATGCGCGCCGCGCACCCCCTCGACCCGAACGCGCAGGGTTTTGGAGCGCCGCTGCCAAGTGGACTGGGTGGCCAGCACATGGGTGATTTCGCTCGCGCCAGCGCCAAAGGCCAAAGCGCCCAAAGCGCCGTGGGTGGAGGTGTGGGAGTCGCCACACACCAGCACCATGCCGGGTTGGGTGAGGCCTTGCTCGGGGCCGACCACATGCACGATGCCTTGGCGCGGGTCGCCCAGGGGAAAGTGCAAGATGCGATGGGCTTGGGTGTTCTCCACCAAACGCTCCACCACCCGACGCTGTTCAGCGTCGGTGATCGCCGCCATCACATGGCTGCGGGTGGAGATGCCGTGGTCGGGGGTGGCCACCACCTGATCGGGGCGGCGCACGCTCAGGCCCTTTTCTTTTAAAAACTGAAATGCGTGCACCGATCCGTCATGCACCAAATGGCGTGCCACATGCAACAGGCTTTGCCCATCGTCGCCGTCGAGCACTTTGTGCGCATGCCAGATTTTTTCGTACAGGGTCAGGCCCATGGGGTGTTGCTCGTGTGGGGTTCAAACTGCGGGGAGCGCCAGCGCTTCGTGCCATCTTAATCCATGGATTTGGGTGGGTTGATACCCAATTTGAAAAGCGTTGGGCTCAACCGTCCTTTGGCAGTTGCGGCGGCTTGGCCAGCAAGAACAGCACGGATCCGGCGCAGGCGGTCACAGCCAGCACGGTGAAGCCCAACCGGTAATTGCCCGTCAGATCAGCAAAAAAGCCAGCCACCAAAGGACCGGCCACTTGGCCCAGGGCAATGATCATCGCGGACAAACCCAAAATCATGCCAATTGCGTTGCGCCCGAAGTAGTCCGCCCGCAGCGCTTGCATGAAAGGCCCTCGCAAGCCCCAAGCGATGCCGTGCAACAAAGCAAAGGCCACCAACTCGGCCGAGTGGGTCGCATAGGTGAAGAGCAACAAACCACAGCCATGCATCAACATGCATGTTGCCGCCACCCGCCGTTTGTCGTACTTGTCGCCCATCCACGCACCCGACAGCACACCGATGACCTGGCCCACGGTCATCAGCAAAATGAACCAAGCGGCCTCGGCCACGGTATAGCCCAGGCCTTCTTTCATGTGGGTGATGGCGTGCACGTTGACCGCGGTGACCACCAATAAGGCCATGCCATGACCCAGGCCCAACAACCAAAAGGCCTGGGTGCGCAGGGCTTGTCGAGCGGTGAACTCCACCCCTGCACCGCCGCCTTGAACGGCGTCATGGGCAGTCATCGGGCTGGGCTTGGGCAAGCCATCCATGGTCAATCCCATGTCCTCGGGCCGACCCCGGATCACCGCGGCCAAGGGAATGCCAATCACCAAAGCCACCACGGCAGAAGCCATGGCGGTGGTGCGCCAACCAAAACTGTGCATGGACCACGCCACCAAAGGCACCGCCAAGCCGCCCAGGGCCAGGCCCAAACTCAACACCGATAAGGCGCGTGCGCGTTGGCGCTCGAACCAATGGATGATGGCCACGGTGAGTGGGAAGTAACCGCACAAGCTGGCCCCCACCGCCAAGATGAGGGCACTGACATAAAACCCAGAGATGGATTCGATTTGGGACAAAGCCACAAACCCGATGGCGAAGACAACGACCCCCCAGCGGATCATGGCCTGCGGGCCAAAGCGGTCCATGACCCATCCCAGCAAAGGCCCCAAAAGAGCGGCCTCCAAAGATTGCATCGCGGCCGCGCCGGCCAAGGATGTTTTGCTCCAGCCGCGCTCTTCGGCCAACAAGGCCACATAAGCGCCAAAGGATTGGGTCAGCAACGCCGATTGCATGAACTGCAAGGAGCTGGCCGCGCCAGCGATGCGCCATCCATGGAAAATTTTGGGCAAAAAACACTTTCCAGCCATGCCATCCAGGGGTCAGACGGCATCGCCTGGGGCAGCGCACTGCCCCGTCAAAGGGGTTTCAAGGGTGGCGGTGGAACCGCCACATCGGCAAGTCAGGTGCTGTGCAGTATGGCCAAGTGACCCCGGCAGGTCAACCGCACACGTGACAGGGGCTCTGCGACCTCAACGCCAATGGCGGAACCCGCGCCCCCCATGAAAGCCAAAGTGAACGAAGTAAGGAAAGGGCCGATAAATCGGCGCGTAAACATATGGATAGGGTGCCATGACCACGGGTGGGGGCGGCAGAGGCGCCGGCGCACTCACCCACACGGTTGCAGGGGCAATGGGCGGGGGAGCTTCAACCACGGGGGTCACTTGGATCGGCAACCAGGGGCCCGGGTCCTGGGCCAAGGCAACGCCATAGGATTTGCCACCATATTCATAGACCACGTTGAAATGGGTGATGCGGTTTTGCAGCTGCGTGACTTGCCCACACAGGGCTGGGGCTGTGCCCGCGCTGGTGCAACTGGGCTCGGTGACCGTCACCGTTTGGATCACGGGTGTGGTGGAGACCACCCGCGCCATCTCTTGGCCCCAAGCCGACGGCGACAGCACGCTGCCCAACAAGGCCAAACATGAAAACAAGCGTCGCAGGGTCATGGGGTCTCCTTGTATGCGGTGGTGCCAAGCCATTGTGCCAAACCCCGCTGACGCCGGGGGGATGGCAGGCGCGTGCGCTAACGCCGGGGCCAGCCCCATCACATGATGGACAAACCGCCGTCGGCCATCAAGGTGGCGCCGGTGATGAAGGACGCCTCGTCGGAAGCCAGCCACACAATCGGCCAGGCCATTTCTTGCGGTTCGGCCCAGCGCCCCATCAATGAGTTGCCAGCACGCTCGGTTTTGAGTTGCGCGGGCGATTTGCCCGCCGCCACGGCACGGCCAATGTGAAAGTCGGTGAACGTTGAGCCTGGGCAAACGGCATTGACGCGCACGCCATGTTGCACTTCTTCAAAGGCCAAGGTGCGGGTCATGGCCAGCATGCCGGCCTTGGTGCTGTCGTACAAGCCCATGCCTTTGCGCCCAATCAACGCATGGGCCGATGACACATTGACAATGCTGCCGCGCCCACTGGCACGCAAATGCGGCAAGGCCCAGCGGCTCATGGTGGCCGTGCCCACCAAATTGACGCCCACCATCGCCTGCCACTCGGCAGGGGTGGCATCGGCCAAGGCCGAGTAGTTGCGCATGGCCGCGTTGTTGACCAACACATCCAAGCCCCCCAGCGCCGCCACAGCCGTCTGCACAGCCGCCTGCGCTTGCCCTTCATCGGCGATATCGGCTTGGGCCGTGTGCACGCTGGCCTGGGGGAATTCGGACTTCAGTTGGGCCAGGGTGTCTTGCAAGGCCTTGGGGTTGGCGTCCAGCAAACACACCCGCGCACCCTGGGCACAAAACAAGCGGGCCGTGGCTGCTCCTATGCCGGCCCCTGCGCCGGTGATCAAGGCAGCCTTGTTTTGCAAGCGGTCCATGGTCAATCCAGCTTGGAGCCAGTGACCTTGATGATCTGGCCCCAACGAAGAATTTCGGTTTTGATCCAGGCCGAAAACTCATCGGGGGTGCAGGTCACCACGTCGTACTCTATTTGGCGCAATTTGTCGGCCACCTCTGGGCTTTGCAGCACCTTGGTCAGCTCGCGGTGATAGCGATCGACGATGGGCTTGGGGGTTTTGGCGGGCAACAAAAAGCCGGCCCACACGGTGGCCTCAAAGTCTTTGAAGCCCAGCTCGATCATGGTCGGCACATCGGGTGTGCTGGCATAGCGTTTGCGCCCGGTGGATGCCAGCAACCGCAAGCGCCCGTCCTTGGCGAATTGCTGCACATTGCCGGGCACAAAAAAGGCCGCTTGCACGTCCCCGGCGACCAAAGCACCAATCGCTTCTCCGCCGCCTTTGTAGGGGACATGGGTGAGGTTGATATCGGCCGCCATCTTCAGCATTTCCATGGTCAGGTGCGAGCCACTGCCCACAGCCACCGAGGCATATGACCATTTATTGGGATTTTTCTTGGCGCTTTGCACCAACTCTTGCACATTGGAAACCCCTGCGGCCGGGTTGACGACCAGGTACTGA
>CAMDLJ010000041.1 GCA_945901665.1 Bordetella parapertussis
CTGCGCGCCAAGTGCGCGACAGTTTGGAGCCAGTGCGCCAAGCCTTCAAAGCCAGCAAACCCAAAGGCAAGCCGCAGGCCCATGCCAAATGCTGGCAAGAACATTTGGGCCAGCATGGGGGCCTGGTGCGCCGCCCGCTGCTACAACTCACCGATGCCGAGCGGGCTCAGGTGGCCACGGCTTTTGCGCAAAGCGGTTTGAAGCGCTGAACGCCCATGTGCGCCCACAGGCCAATGATGCGCAGCCAGCCAGGTCCCACAACCGAAAGAGCCCAAGCATGAGCGACCACCACCCTCTATCCGCCCAGCACTACAGCGCCCCATTGAATTTTTCCAAATGGGTTGAGGACCACGCCGAGCGCCTCAAACCGCCCGTGGGCAACCAGCAGATTTGGAAAAATTCTGATTTGATTTGCACCGTGGTGGGTGGGCCCAATCAGCGCACCGATTTTCACGACGACCCGTTTGAAGAATACTTTCATCAGTTCAAAGGGAGTGCATCGCTGTTGATCGCCGACCGAGGCAAGTTCGAACGCATCCCCTTGCGCGAAGGCGATGTGTTTTTGCTGCCACCGCATGTGCGGCATTCGCCTCAGCGCACCGAGCCCGGTAGTTTGTGCACGGTCATTGAACGCACCCGCCATGTGGGTGAGCGCGATGCTTTTGAGTGGTACTGCGCCCAATGTGCCAGTTTGGTGGCGCGGCGCGAGTTGCAACTGCAAAGCATTGTGGAAGACTTGCCCAAGGCGTTTGCCTCTTTTTACGATGCCCCTGAAACCGAACGGGTGTGCCCCCACTGTGGCCATGTGCACACGGGGCGCGACTGGCAAAGCTGGCACCAGCAAGTCAACGCCCGCTTTGGGCTGTAGACCACTCAGCGTTTGACAAAGCGCAGGGTAAAACGGTCGCTCTCGCCAATCGCTTGGTACTTGGCCCGATCCACATCTTTCAAACGATAAGTGGGCGGCAAAGTCCACACCCCCTCTGGGTGGTCTTTGGTGTCTTTGGGGTTGGCATTGACGTCTGAGCGGCCCGTGAGTTGAAAGCCGTTGGCCTCAATCAAGGCGATCGCCACGTCTTCGCGCACATAACCCAAGGCCATTTGTTGGGCCTGGCTTTGGTCGGTGCGCCCCCGGTGGTCCACGATGCCCAACACCCCACCCGGTTTCAGCGCTTTGTGAAATGCCCGCAAAGACTCCACCACCTCTTCACGCTCCATCCAGTTGTGCAGGTTGCGAAAGCTGATCACCACATCGGCGCTGCCAGGCGGGGCAATCGGGTGGTTGTCGGCCCGAAAGGCGGTGACCAATACCTTGTCATAGAGTTGGGGTTCGGCTTTGAGCCGATCCAGCAGCTTCAAATGATCTGGAATGTACTGGGGCAGTGATTGATCGCGATTGGCCGCAATGTATCGGCCCTTATCCCGCAACCAAGGGGCCAACATCTCCATGTAATAGCCGCCGCTGCCGGGCAAAATTTCCACCACCGTGTGTTGGGGTTGGAGGCCAAAAAACGCCAGTGTCTCGGCCGGATGCCGGTGCGGGTCGCGCACCACGTTGGCGGCGCTGCGCTGCGGCCCCTGCAGCAAGGCTTGGAAAGTGGATACCTCTTGCGACCATGCAGCAGACGCGGCTGTGAAAGCCAAGCAGCCCGCACTGATGGCCCGAAGGGTCAAGCCCCAGAGGGAAAAAATGGGTTGAGACATGGGCACTCCAGTGGTAGGGGTCCCATGCTAACAAAACCCTGGGGCGCACCTGGGGGGTGGCTGTTCAGTGTGCGGCAGTCTTTTTAAAGTAATTTTTTTGCACCAGTATGACTGAAAAAATAAGCTATTTGGTATGTGTTTTTTGACATTTGTGTGAGAGTGGTTTCATCTTTTCCAAGTCAAGCCGATACTCTTGTGCCACCACAGAAATGTGGGGCTTGTTCACCGCCATGGAAAACCAATGGACCGCATCCCGTTAGTCAAACTGCTGCTCATATCGGCCCTCTCGGCGGGATTGGTCGTGCCATTGTTTTTTTACTCGCGTGGCCTGCTGCGCCAAGCCGAGCAAGCCTTGGCAGCGGCCCATGAACCAGCGGCCTCTGAAACAGCCAGCCCGACCACAGAAGCACCCAACCATGATGCCAGTGGCCATGCACAGGCTGACAAAGACCCGACACAAACCCATTCAGACCCTGCCCAAGCCAAGGCCCAAGATGCTGGCAACGCAAGTTCTGAGCCTGCGGCCCAAGCCGCACCCACCATGGTCGTGGCCCAGGCCAGCCCGCTGCCATCCGACCCAGCAGGGCTGGCCAATGCGAATAAACCCAATGACCCCACCGAGCAAGATGCCGGTGCGCAGGCTTACAAGCCGCCTTTGTTTGGCAGTTGTAAGCGCATGTTTCAGCAATTGCAAAAACAAGTCGTGGCCGAGGGTGAGTACAAAGCCTTTGCCTTTGCCTTTGATGGCAAGACGGCCAACTGCGCCGAATATGTGTCGAATAAAAGTTTGCGCCATGCACGTGCCGTGGTGGTGAAAAACTGCCAAGAAGACCGGGCTGTCGCCAAACGTTATGTGGCCTGCCAGTTATATGACGTCCAATAAGACCAGGGAGCCGGTGATGAACTGTTTGCAATGCCATAACCCCTTGCCCTTGACCGCCAATTTCTGCGGAAAATGCGGCACGACCATTCCCGGCAAAAACAAAAAGCCGCAACCCAAGCCCGATTCAGACATGGAACAGGCGGATGCGTCAGCCAAAGAGGACGGCATCGATTTGCTGGCCTACGTCAAGCACCAGCGGGCCAGCCTGCCTGGACAGGAGCCATCTGAACCCACCACCCCAGACCACGAACAGGTGGTTTTGGAAGCACCGACCCCAGCACCACAGGGGTCCATGACTGCGCACGCCAGCCAAGAAGCCTCTGTGGCTTTGATGAGCGACTTGAAGGCACAAATCGACGCCATTGGTGTGTCTGCCCCTGTCAAGACCCCGATCTTGCCAACCGAGTTGATGCCCTCGGATAAACCCAGCCCCGCACAGACCACAGCGGCAGCGGTGGGCTTCTCCAGCGAGCAATGGGCGCAGTGGCAAGAGATGATGGATGAACTGCGCGACCGCATGGACGCGTGGACGCAGCACATGAGTGCTGCCGCCAGCAGCGACCTCAACGCAGACCCGATGCAAGTCTGGCGCGAGGTGCAAGAAACCGTCTCTGCGCAAGGCCAGCAATTGGAAACCATGATGTCACAAATGAACAGTTTGGCGGCCCAATCCGAGTTGCAGGCCTTGGGTGAGCAACTCGCCCAATGGCGCGCCACCAGCGAGAAGTCGCTGCAACTTGAATTGCAAAAAGCACCCCAGGTCGAGGCCAAATTGGTGGTCCATCAAAACGAACAAATGCAGGCCTTGGGCCAGTTACAGCAAGAGTTGCGCGCGTTTGCGCTGGCTGGTGCCCAATCTGCCGGTCGCTTGATGGCGATTGAACAGGCGGTCACCCAATTGCAGGCGCGTTTGGGTGTGGAACCAGGGCACGCCGTTCCACCGGCAGCCCCCCAAAGGGTGTTGTCAGCACCGCCCCCCCCGCTGGAAAAGGTTGAGCGCGTCACGCCCAAGACCCAGCCCAAATGGGTCAATGGCCTGATGGTCGGTGTCATCGCAGTGGTGCTGTGCTTGACCGCGGTGATGGCAGGCATGGCGGTCTATAACCTGATGTCTTACAGCAGTTTGCCCAGCCAAACGCCAGCAAAAGACAAAGCCAGCCGCACTGAACGGGTCAAGGAAGCGCACCCATGATTTGCGGCCAGTGCAGGTTGATCAACCCGTCTGACAATTTGTTTTGTCAGAACTGCGGGACCTCGCTCGAAGTGCCCGAGCGTTTGGCCAGCCCCATGTTCACAAAAGCCAACACCATGGACAACAACTCCATTTTGTTGACCCGCAACCATTGGTTGGTGCGTTGGGATTTGTGTTTGCCTTTTGTCTTGGTGGCCTTGGTCGGTGCAGTGCTGCGCTGGCCGGTGTGGGGCATTGCCGCGGTGATGGTGGTCGGGTTGGTGTTTTCTTATTACCTGTCTGAGCGGATTTCGCGCATTGTTCACTTGTCCATTCCCGTCGAATTGATGGACCAGCAAATCATTGCCTACGGCCCGGCCAACACCAGCAGCCGCTGGCTGATGCCCAACGGCGTGCTTTATTTGCTGGGCAATGGATTTTTCTACAAGTCCATCAGCGATGACGACCGCTCGGCCTTTCACCATGTGCAGTTGAGCGCAGTCACCAAGGTCAGCGTCAGCCACGGCATGGGCTGGCTGGGGGACTGGCACAGCCTGTGCATTGAAATCGCCAACGAGCGCAAGCTGCGCTTTGTGGTGCACAAGTCAGCGGTGTGGACCGCCTTGCTGCACATGGTGCGCAAGGCCTGAGCGCCTGTCTGGCTTCAGGCGCCCAAAGGTTCCCGGGCCCAGGGCGCGATGCAATCCTCGCAGCTGGCCACTTGGCGCACAAAGCCCGACTGCTGCATGCTTTGCCCAACGACCGATATGGAGAACTTGATGACACACTCAGAAGAAGGCCCACCAGCCTTCACCGCCCCCGCCAACGCTTGCGATACCCACTTCCATGTGTTTGGGCCCCCTGGTGCCCATCCCTATGCGGCAGGCTTGCGCTACACACCACCGCACGCGCCCTGGAGCGAGTACCAACAACTGGCCCGCCATTTGGGCTTGGTGCGTTTTGTGTTTGTCCAACCTTCGGCCTATGGCCGCGACAACACCTGCATGCTGCAAGCCATGCAAACTGTGGGCACGGCGCATTGCCGGGGCATTGTGGATGTGGACGAAGATGTGTCCGATGCAGAGTTGGCGCGCTTGAACGCACTGGGTGTGCGCGGCGTGCGCATCAATGTGTCGCCAGTTCAGCCTTTTGATGCGGGCTTGGCCGATCAGATGCTGCCGCGCATCCAAACCTTGGACGCACGCTGCGCCGAAATCGGCTGGCACCTGGACTTCTTATTGCCCGGTTGGCTGACCGAGGCCTTGTTGCCGGTGATGGACCAACTGCGCGTGGACCACAGCCTGGCCCACATGGGCATGTTCTTGGGCCGTGAAGGGCCAGGGCAAGCGGGCTTTGTCAAATTGCTGGACCGTTTGCGCCACGGCAATGGTCGCACCTGGGTCAAGTTCACCGGCACCTACCGCATGGCCACTGCGCCTTTATTTGCCGATGCCTTGCCCATAGCCCAGGCGCTGATAGATGCAGCGCCAGATCGGATCATTTGGGGCAGCGACTACCCGCATTTGTCGTTTGCCGACAAGGTGGGTTCGGTGCAACTGTTCAACCTCTTGAAAGACTGGGCACCTGACGCGGCAATCCGGCAAAAAATATTGGCGGACAACCCGGCCGCATTGTTTGGGTTTTGAGTTTCGCACCCACCCATGAAAAAAGGGCAAGCACACAGTGCTTGCCCTTCAAGTGGCGACAAATTAATTAATCGCTGACAGGATCAAAGCCCGATCTTTCCGCCATCGTCTTTGGTGATGATGATGGTCGCCGAACGGGCCCGTGCGCCCGCACCGTAAACGCCACCCACGCCATTGGCGGCGTTGGTGGGCCAGACGCCTTTGTCGGTAGAGTTGTAGGCAGTGGCATTTTCACCCGGGTGCTGAATGCCCACAAAAAGCGTTTTGCCGTCGGCGGTTTCAGTGATGCCTGTCACTTCAGCGCCCATGGGACCCACCAAGAAACGGCGCAGGCGCGACTCACCCAAAATACCGCCCACAAAAGTCTTTTGTGATCCTGTCTGCACCGCGCCCGACACCGTCATGGAGTTGGCGACCGTGAATTCACCGCCATCGCCCACGGAGCCAGGTACAGCAGCCACCAACATGCAATTGGTTTCGTCCGTGAAAGCGCCATCATCGGTTTGGATCCAGCAAATGCCAGTGGACCGGCTGAACCACAAGCCGTCGGGAGATGAGAAAGAGTTGGCATAAGTCAGGCCAGAAATATTGGTGTTGGACACAGGGGCGTCTTCTTCCGCGCCGAACAAGAAAATATCCCAGGTGAAGGTGGTGGCGGTCGCCAGGCCATCGGTTTCTTTGAAACGGATGATGTGCCCGTTAGGATTGCCATCACGCATAAGGCCGTCGCTGTCTTTGTAAGCGCGAGGGTTGGCGGCGTCGGTCTTTGAAGGCGTTCTGTTGGAGGCACTGTTGTTTGTCAAAGCGAAATAAATTTCGCCATTGGCGGGATTGACGGCGCCCCACTCTGGCCGGTCCATTTTGGTGGCGAGAGCAGCGTCTGCAGCAATTCGTGTGTGTACCAACACTTCAGCCTGGTTTGAAAAGCCAAAAGAGGCGGCTTTGACCAAAGCGTTGCTGAGGCTGAGCTCCAACCATTCACCTTTGCCGGTGTCATTGAACTTGGCGGCGTACAACTTGCCCTCATTGAGGTATTTGTCGCCCGCTGCAATGCCACCGCCCACGTCGGCAGCATCCCAGTTTTTGGAGCTGACAAACTTGTAGATGTACTCGTTGCGTGAATCGCAGCCCATGTAAAAAGCCAAAGGCTTGCCAACCACAGGAATACCGTAGACGCAGGCCTCGTGGGCAAAGCGGCCCATGGCCATGCGCTTGGAAGGAACCGAGCTGACATTGGCAGGATCGATTTCAACGTTGTAGCCAAAGGTTTGTGGCTCATTGCGGAAGTCCGCCGCTGCCGTGGCACCCGAGGCGGACACGTTCCAACGCGCGAACCTGAAAGTGGGGTCTGCATCTGTCACGGTGTGCCAGCCTTGCGTGCGCGAGGTGGTGGCCGTGGATGAAGTCGCGGTGGTCTGAACACCATAGCGCGTGCGAGAGGCGATCAACTTGGCGTCGGTGGGCACGGTTGCGCCCGCTGGCATGGTGAAGTAGGTGGCCCAGTTTTCTTCGCAAGTGATCAAGGTGCCCCAAGGGGTGACACCCGTGCCACAGTTGTTCAGCGTGCCGCGCACCGTTGTGCCCGTGGTGTCAAACTTGGTGACCATCATGGCTTTTAAGCTGGCCAGCTCAGCAGCTGGCCCCGTCACCGTCATGACGGTTTCGGGTGTGATTCGTCGGTTCAATGCCGATGTGGCGTTGTAGCCGCTGGGCTTGCCGCTCGAGTCCAAAGTCACTTCAACCAGCGTGACACCATGGGTCAAAATTTCTTTGATGGCTTCAGCAGCAGGACGCACACCCAAGTCCCAGGAACCAAACTGGTCGTATTTTTTTCCTTTGGTTGTGCCAGAGGTTTGACCCGTGGGATGAAGGAAATGGGCCTCTGCAGAACTTTCATTGTTGACCGCGAGCACGACTTTGTCGCCCGATGCATAGGTGTAGCTGCCTTTGGATTTTCCGTCGGAACCAATGTAGAAAATTTCGGTGCCGTCATGCTGGTCACCGACGCGGTTGGCAAAGCTTTCAGCGTCGTCGGTGCCCGCGTTGGAGTAGGCAGCCACGCCTGTTTTCATGGTGTCGCCAGTGGCATGCAAAATTTTGACGCTGTAACCTGCAGGCACAGACACCATGTCCAATAAACTCTTGTTGACGGGCGTGAATTTCATCAAGGCGCTGCTGGCCAAAATGGGTAGACCATTCACAGAGGTGGTGGATGCGGGATATTGGCCACCGCAACCAGGCAGCATGGGCAGGGCAAACATAGAGGCCAAACCAAAACCGCCGCGCAAAATAGACCGGCGTGAAGGGTTGCTCAGGGCTTTGTCCAGAACTTCCTGGAAATGCTCGTTTTTGGAGTGGTTGTCGATGGGGTCAAATGAATGGGACACGGTGGGCTCCGAAATAAAGGAAGCTTTATTGTGAAAAGCAGTTGTTACATTTGTATGACGAGTGAAGCGGCTTAAAAAAAATTTCAGGAGTTTTTTTACGCCTGAATTGCCCCAGTGCTCCTCGCGGTCTTGACGTCAGGTCGAAAAATTTCATCGATCAATTTGATGGATAAATTTTTTTTAATTGCCGCGGCCAGCGCAAATCGGATGTGTTGTGGCTCTTGTGCCTTCTGCGTTCGGCGAGGGCTGCAAGGAAATGCTGCGCGCAGCAACTCAAGCAACGCACGCCCTTATCGTGCAAGCGATCCACAGCTTGAGAAGCGTCACAAAATTGAAACAGTGGCAACCAATAATTTAATCACTTTCAACTTGACCGAACCCCCTCTTTTTCGAAGGAATTTCCATGACAGCCTCTGGTTTTCGTTTAGCCCCAAGTTCTTTCAAGCGAGTTTGTATCGCATTGACATTTCCCGCCTTGTTCACGGCTTGTCCCAGCGCTGACAGCGTTTTTTCTTTGTCGGGCGTAGCCACCAACGGTCACTTGAGCGGCGCAACGGTGACATGTGAGGCTGACAAATCCATCACCACCACCAATGCCAACGGACAATTCAGCTTCCCTCTTGGTTGTAGGGGCGAAATCACCGTGTCAGGCGGCATCAACGTGGACACGGGTGAGGAATTTTTGGGTGAGTTGAAAGCCCCGGCCGGCGCGACGGCGGTGAATTCGCTGACCACCATGATGGTAGTCGGCGGACTGACTGAGGCAGAAGTGAAAGCCACTTTGGATTTGCCCACTTCGGTGAATTTGTTGACCACCGACCCGGCCGCTGAAAGCGGCACCGCCTACGGCAACAGCGAGCTGTTTTCCAAAGCCAAAACCGTGCAGCAGTTGTTCCAAACCACCATGGACTCGGTGGTCACAACCAGTGGCGTGACCGATGCAGACGCCAAGAAAGCCATTTACGCAACCGCTGCTGGTGCCTTGGCCGGACAAATCAAAAAAGCACCTGGGACGAAGTTGATCACCGGCGGCACCAGCGCCGCCACCAGAGTGGAAGATTCGACGGTCTCTGAGGATGTGGTCACAAGCATGCTGAGCACCGCTGTGACCAACATGAAGGCTTCTACCAACACCAAGTTGAAAGATGTAAAAACTGGTTTGAGTGCGGTGGAGCCTGCAACCATTGCGGCCATGGCCGGGCCGTCCATGGCCACCCAGTCAAAGCAATACATGGCCAATAAGCCAGCCACGGTGGCGGCCGGTCAATCCATGGCTGGTTTGATCCAGAAGGATCAAACCTTGGCGAATCAAATCAACACGAATAAAAGTTTATTGAGCGCCACCAGTACCTCTGGTGTGAAATCTTTGGCGACCTCCATGCAATCTTTGGTCTCTGCTGCCAATGACCCCAAGTTGAGCAACGACGCGCGCCAAACGGCCCAAGATTCCGCGTTGATCACCATCGGCACGGAACAAGCCAAAGTCGTCGTCACCGACGCCAGTGGCAAAGCAATTGCGCCACCTTCAGCGGCCAACCATTTTTTGTCCATCAGCAAAGATGCCGTGGCACTCAAAACGGGCGGCACCACCAGCAAGATCACCATGGCTGACTTTTTGGGCACCGGTGTCAATCTGAAGTGGCCCTTGGTCGATGGCAGCGAGTTGGGTGTGAGTTTGGTGGGTAAGGGAACGCCAGTGGTGTCGACCATTGAAGTGGCGGTGGACATCAGCCAACCAAGCAAAAAAGGCGCATTCAAAGCCTACATTTCCGGCCTGTCAGTGTCGATGACCTCAGCAGGCTTGCGCATCCAAAGCACGTCCGCCACCAAAATGATTGCTTGGGCCAGCAACGATGCCGGTGCCCAAGAGATTTATTCTGACCTGAGCACCGAGCTCTACAACATTGACACCACTTTGTCCAGCAGTGCCAACTTGATCACCTACCTGCCTTTGAACAGAGTTGTGGAACGAGCCATTGTGGTCACTGGTGACACCAAGGGTGTGATCAAAAAGCTGAGCGGAACTTTCAATGTGACCTTGGCGGTCAAAGGCTTGCCCCTGCGCATGAGCAACCAGACGCCGTTCAAGGAGTACACCATTTCCGTTCCCAAGTCCCTGACCAGCACCACCACCGCTCAAACCTTGACTGGGCCTGGTCTCAAAGGCAAGGTCACTCTCACGCCCTGATATATTCACTGTTGGTGTGCAAACAAGGCAACGCCATGCGTTGCCTTGTTTTTTTGGCCATTTGATTTTTTGACCTTCAGTACAGAACCTGCCCCATGCGTTTTTTATTTTTAAGCCTGTGGGGTTTGTGCGCCAGCGTTCAGGCCATGGCCAACCCAGTGGATTGGCACCCGCAAGACAGCTTGGCCCCAGGTCAATGGATGTTGACGGCCACCACCACCCATTTCAATGCAGGTCTGGACTTCACCCAAGGCCGCGACCGCTCGCCCAGCTTGCGCGGCACCAAGTCGGGAGACTACCGGGGCAATGCACTGAGCTTGAGTTGGCAATTTCATCCCCGCTGGGCCGTGCGCGCCAGTGCCATTGATCGGGTGTTGGAAGATGTGTCCGATCAATACCAAATGCGCACCTGGGAGACCTCGGTCTGGACCCAGCAGCCCCTGCAATGGTTGGGCAGCGAAACGGGATTTGCTCGCCTGAGCGCCTGGGGTAACCAGGCTGGCGCATTGCAGTCGAGCACCAGCAAGACTGTGGGTGAAGTGGTTCTCACCCAATCGAAGATCATTCAACCGCGCGATCAAACCCTGGCCTTGCAAGGGGGGCTGACCTGGTCATCCAACCCAGCTTGGAAATACCACGCCGATGTGGGCTTGGGCTGGACCGAGTTGAAGTACCAAGACTTTCAGGCCAACGGCATGCGCAATGGTTGTGAGTACCAGTTGCAAATCGTGGGTGCTGATGTGGTGGGCACACGCATAGATCCTTGTGTTGTGACGGGTACCGCCAGCGAATTCAGCAGCCCTTTGAGCGCCTATGGCCTGGATTTGCAAAAAGAGTTGGCTTGGACGGCGCGTTTTGTGTCCTGGGGCGCAGGTCTGCAATGGACCAATGGCTGGGGCCGCTGGCGTGCCAGCGCCAACAGCCAAACTTGGCAACGCAATGGGGTGGATGACATCATTTCAAAACGCAATGGCACACCGGTGGTTCAGCAGCTCAACGTGCGCACCGAGTGGATGTATCCGGTGTCTGAAAAAATACAGCCCTTTGTGGGCTTTGATTACTACAGCAGTTTTTTGCTGCACGATTTGCCCATGCTGTACAACAGTGGCACGAGTTCCAATTTCTTAAATACCTATTCGCAATTTCGCGCGGGACTCAGAATTTTCTTTTGATTTGAAAGTTGTGGATCCAGTTCACAACGCTGTCACTTTCGTTGGTTAAATTTCCTGCATCAAGGAGATTTTTCATGATCAATTTGCCCCAAAACCGTCGCGATTTCATCATCCGTATGGGTTCGGTTTCTGCCGTGGTTTCTGCCGGCGCCGTCTTGTCGGCCTGCGGTGGTGTCAGCACCGATGATGTGGCCCAATTTACATATGGGGTGGCCAGTGGCGACCCACTCAGCGACAGCGTGATTTTATGGACCCATGCCAAGTACGCAGGCAAAACAGACAGTGTGGCTTTGACCTATCAAGTGGCCACCGACAATGCATTCACCACAACCAGCGTGGTGTCCTCTGGTTATGCCATGGCCACGGCCAGCACCAACTTCACGGTCAAGGTAGACGCCGTTAATTTGGAGGCGGGCAAAACCTACTTCTACCGCTTTAAAGCGGGCAGCACACTTTCCCCTGTCGGCAAGACGCGCACTTTGCCAGCCAGCACCGCCACAGAAGTGAAGTTGGCGGTGTTTTCATGCGCCAATTACCCCGAAGGGTTTTTCCATGTGTACGGTTTGGCCAGCCAGTCGGACGCTCAATATGCCATTCACCTGGGTGACTATTTGTATGAATACCCCACTGGTACCTATCCCACCACACCCACGGCGTCTCGCATCCACGATCCGAGCACCGAAATTTACAGCTTGGCCGATTACCGCACCCGCCACGCCCAGTACAAAACCGATCCCGACTTGAAGGTTTTGCACGCCAGCATGCCCATGATTGCGGTTTGGGATGACCATGAAGTCGCCAACGATACCTACAAAGATGGCGCAGAAAACCACGACGCCACCAAAGAGGGTTCCTTCAGCGCCCGCAAAGCAGCTGCTTTGCAGGCCTATCACGAATGGATGCCGGTGCGCACCGGCAGCGATCAAAACATCATTTACCGCAGCTTTGACTTTGGCAGTGTGCTGTCGCTGCACATGCTCGACACGCGTTTGATTGGGCGTGACAAACAAGTGGAGTTTGCTGAGTTGCTC
Organism: Bordetella parapertussis; assembly: GCA_945901665.1. The sequence goes on from CAMDLJ010000041.1 coordinate 12,183, forward strand.
AACCCAGCTACCGCCACAACGGCGCAAGCCACCATGTATTCGGCTACACGTGAATTGTTGGGCAGCACCCAAGGCACTTGGTTGACTGGAAAAATCACCTCATCCACTGCCACCTGGCAGGTTTTGGGTCAGCAGGTGTTGATGGCGAGGATGGAATTTCCTGTGTCGGTGTTGAGCGCGTTGAACCCCGCTACATTGACCGACGCTGCCGCACTGCAAACGGGTTTGGCTTCGATCACGGCCTATGTCACCGCCAAAAACACACCGGCCAGTGCACGCACCACCACCCAAGTAGGCTTGATGAACACCACATTGAACCCCAAGCTTGGCTACAACTTGGACGCCTGGGACGGATACCCGGTGGCGCGTGAAAAATTACTGGCCACCATTGCGGCCGCAAATAAAAAGTTGGTGGTTTTGTCGGGAGACACCCACAACGCATGGCACAGCCAACTAACCTTGGCGGGCTATATATCAGCCGCCCAAGCTGGGCTCAAAGTGGGCGAAGAATTTGCCACCCCTAGCGTGTCATCGGTTGGTCTGGAGAGTTATTTCTCCACTTTGCCTTCGGCCCAAGTCAAGTCGATTTATGAAAACGTTGTCGATGACTTG
>CAMDLJ010000042.1 GCA_945901665.1 Bordetella parapertussis
CTTGGTTCATGGTGGCCCTTTGCGTGACGACGCAAAAGACCATAAGTCATGGAATCGAAGTTCAAATCGAGACCAGACTGAAATGCCAGAAAACCATTGTGAATCATTAACTTACGAAGCCCTGATGTGAAAACGTTGGGACACTACTGGAGTGGAATCAATAAAGCGTGGAGCAGGCGTGAATGGATCGGTGCCGGTGTCGCTGGTCTGGGTGCCGCCGCTGGTTGGGGTGTGCAGGCGCAAACCAAATGGCCCGACAAACCCATTAAATTGGTCGTGGGTTTCCCACCAGGCGGCGCGACCGATGTGGTGGCCCGCATCGTCTCCCAGCCACTGGCGGATGCCTTGGGGACATCGGTGGTGATTGACAACCGCCCCGGTGCAGCAAGCAATGTGGCCATGGCCGAAGTGGCCAGGGCGCCCGCTGACGGTTACACCATTTTGGTCGCGCCCACCACCATTGAGTCGGCCAATCCATTTCTGTACAAAGCCAGTGCCAATCCGGCGACCGATTTGATGGCCGTCGCTGGCCTGTGCCGGTTTCAATTGCACATGGTGGTGAGAAATGGTTTCCCGGCCAAAGATGTGGCCGAGTTGGTGGCATACGCCAAGAAGAACCCCGGCAAGATGACTTATTCTTCCGCAGGGGCTGGAACCACGCCGCATTTGATTGGTGAGTTGTTCTTACAGCAAGCGGGCATTCAAGTGGTGCATGTGCCCTACAAAGGCTCAGCGCCGGCATTGCAAGCCGTGCTCACAGGTGAAGTTGATTTTGTGATGGACCCGGGCATTTCCTTTCAGCATGTGCGCGCTGGCAAGGCCAACATGTTTGCCGTGGCCAGCCCGTCAAGGTCCAAGCAATTTCCCGACATTGGCACCTTGGGTGAAAAAGGGGTGTCGGGCATTGATTACGACACCTGGGCCGGCACATGGGCCCCTGCGGGTACACCAGATGATGTGCGCGCCAGGCTGTCCAAGGCCCTTTCCCAGGTCATGGCATTGCCAGAGGTTCAGCAAAAAATGCAGGCCTTGAGCGGTGAGGCCATGTACATGGACACCCCCCAGTACCGGCAAATGCTGAACAAGGAGACGGCGGCTTTTTCTGGTGTCATCAAGAACCGAAAAATCTTGGTGGAGTGATGGGCTGAGTCAACCATGACCGACTTGACGCTTCACGATGTGTTTAACCGAACGCGCCGTGCGGTACCGGACAAACCATGCCTGGCCGAATCTGCGCTCAGCGGTGGCCAGGTGTGGTCGTATGCGCAAGTGGGGCATGAAGTGGATGCCTTGGTGGCGCACTACGGGCAAAGGGGGTGGGGCCCAGGGCACCGCGTGGCATTGGGTGTGGGCAACCACCCCAGGCACTTCTTCCATTTTTTGGCGCTCAACCGGTTGGGCGTATCCATCGTGCCCCTCAACCCCGATTACCGACTGGGGGAAATCCGTTATGCCTTGCAGCTGACCCAAGCAGATTTGGTCGTTTGTCACCCGCTACGCCATCCTTTGTTACAGCAGGCCATCAACGAAGACGCCAGTATCCAAGACACGCCAGTGATTTCTCTGGACGCATTCGATGCACATTTGCCCAGCCCTCGCAAACCCGCCAGCGCCAACACAGACCCCTTGCGCGCCGAAGTGGCCATTTTGTTCACTTCGGGTACGTCTGGCAGACCCAAGGGCTGTGTGCTGACCAATGAATACATCCTCGGCGCTGCCGCTTGGTACCGCGACATGGGTGGGTTGTTGACCTGGAAAACAGGCGCTGACAAACTGCTCAATCCATTGCCGGTGTTTCACATGAACTGCAGCATGGTGTCATTCCCCACCATGTGCATCACGCAAAACTGCTTGGTCCTGCCAGACCGTTTCCATGCCAGCCAATGGTGGGAGGATTGCGTCAAGTCTGGGGCTACGGCCATCCATTATTTGGGGGTGATGCCCCCAGCCTTGTTCAAACAACCGGTGTCTGACTGGGAGTCTCAGCATCAAATTCGCTTTGGATTGGGGGCGGGCTGCGACCCCACATTACACGGCCCCTTTGAGGCGCGTTTCGGGCTGCCTTTGATTGAAGTGTGGGGCATGACGGAAACCGGGCGCTTTTTGGGAAATCACCATGACCCGCGCCAAACCCACACCCGTGCGTTTGGTCGCGCCCAAGCTCCCTTGCAAGTCAAAGTGGTTGACGATAAAGACACACCTGTGGCCGTTGGCACGCCGGGTGAATTGCTGGTTCGTGCCGAAGGTGATCATCCGCGGCAAGGTTTTTTCAGTGGGTATTTGCAGGATTCGGAGGCCACCGAAAAATCTTGGCGCGGCGGTTGGTTTCACACCGGTGATGTGGTCAACCAAGATAGCACGGGCATGCTTTTTTTTGTAGATCGAAAAAAAGACATGGTACGCCGCTCGGGGGAGAACATCTCCTCGGCGGAGGTCGAAGCGGTTTTGGCCATACACCCCATGGTGATGCGGGTGGCGATTGTGCCTGTCAAGGACGAGTGGCGCGACGAAGAAGTCATGGCCGTGGTGATCCCCGTGCCGGGAACCCCTGTCACCCAGGCCACGGCGGCTGAACTGGTGACCTATTGCTTGCGAGAGTTGGCCTATTACAAAGCGCCGGGTTGGGTGGTGTTCCGCCAAGAGCTGCCCACCACACCGACCAACAAAATTCAAAAGAATTTAATTTTCGATGCCCATCAAAATCCTTTGGATGGGGCGTGGGATTGCCGTGGGATGAAAAAACGTGTTTGACCTGTCGATGTGCCATCTGTTCATGCCGTGTTGGGGTTTGTCATGTCACTCATGTGCCAGATATTGTTCAAAATGCAGATGAACAAAATGATCTGTCAGAGCCCATGAACCCCTCACCCTTGTTATCTGTTGAAGATGTGCACCTGCGCTTTGGGGGCATCAAAGCCCTCACGGGTGTATCGCTGCAAGCCAAGGCGGGTGAAATCACCGCCATCATTGGGCCCAATGGGGCGGGCAAAACCAGTTTGTTCAACACCATCTCTGGTTTTTACAAACCCCAGCAGGGTCGCATGGTGTTGGAGGGGCAAGACATTTCTCACGCCAAACCCAATGTGCGCGCTGCCATGGGTTTGGCACGCACATTTCAAAACGTGGCTTTGTTTCGGGGCATGACGGTGCTCGACAACATCAAGCTCGGAGGGCACAACCGCATGGCGGCCAATACCTTGCAGGCCATGGCTTATTGGGGCCCAAGTCAGCGCGAAGAGTTGGCTTTGCGCGAAGAAATTGAGCGCGACGTGATCGACTTCTTGGAAATCGACCATGTGCGCCACCAAAGCGTGGCCTCTTTGTCGTATGGCTTGCAAAAGCGGGTCGAGTTGGCGCGTGCCTTGGCCATGCGGCCCAAAATATTGATGCTCGACGAACCGGTGGCGGGCATGAACCGCGAAGAAACCGAGGACATGGCCCGCTTTATTTTGGATTTGCAAGAAGAGCGCGGCATGACCATATTGCTCATTGAACATGACATGGGCATGGTGATGGATATTTCCAATCATGTGGCGGTGCTCAATTTTGGCCAACTCATTGCCAGTGGCACCCCCCAACATGTGCGCAACCACCCCGATGTGATCGAAGCCTATTTGGGTGTGCGTGAATCACAGCCGGCCACTGGGCAGGGGGCATGATGGACTGGATCACCTTTGCCGAGTTTTCGCTCATTGGCCTGTTCTCCGGCGGCTTGTTGGCCTTGGTCGCGCTGGGCTTTGTGCTCATTTACAAAGGCACGCGAGCCATCAACTTTGCCACGGGCGAGTTCATGATGCTGGGCGCTTATTTGGTGTACACCGGCCACAGTTGGTTGAAGATGCCCCTGTGGTTGTCGGTGGTGTTTGGCTTGGCCGGTATCTCCTTGGTGGCGATCGTGGTGGAGCGCTTTGTGCTTCGCCCCTTGGCGGGCCAGCCGGTGGTGTCGGTGCTCATGGTCACCATTGGCCTGGGTGCTTTTTTGCACGGCATGGTGGACGCGATTTGGGGTGGACAAAACCTGGAAATGCCGCAAATGCTGCCGCGCAAGCCCCTGGTTTGGGGCGACATCATGTTGCCAGGCGCGGTGTTTTGGAGCTTTTGGATGGCCTTGGCAGTGATTGCCGGGTTGTCTTTGTATTTCCGTTATTCGCGCACCGGCATTGCCATGCGTGCGGCGGCCAGCGACCCCATCACCGCCTATGCCTTGGGCATCGATGTGCGCCGCACGCAGCAACTCACCTGGGTGTTTGCCGGTTGTGTGGGCGCGGTGGCGGGCACCATCGTGGCCTCCATCAGCAGTTTGTCGCCCGCATTGAGTGGCACGGCATTGGGCGTTTTGGCGGTGGTGATCTTGGGCGGGCTCGACAGCGTGGCTGGCGCCATCATCGCGGGCTTGTTGGTGGGTTGGCTTGAGAGCATTGCGGTGGGCTATTTCGGTGGCAAGGCCCGCGATTTGGTGCCTTATGTGGTGGTCTTGGCCATCTTGATGGTTCGCCCCTATGGTTTGTTGGGCACCCGTGACATTGAAAGGCTCTGAACCCCATGCGCATCGGTGATTTCAGAGCCAGCTATGCCCACGATGAGTCCTTGCTCATCACCCGGGTGCAGCGCAGTTGGCTGATCGGCTTTGTCGGCTTGCTGCTGATCTTTCCCTGGGTGGGCGGCAGTTACTTCACCTATTTGGCCTGCTTGACCGGTGTCCATGTGATCGCTGCCATGGGGCTCAATATCGTCACGGGTTTTGCCGGTCAAATCTCATTGGGTCATGCTGCCTTCATGGGTGTGGGGTGCTATACGGTTGCATTTTTGGACAAGTGGGGCGTGCCTTTTTACTTCACCATTCCGCTGGCCGGTGTGGTCAGTGCGCTGATTGGTGTGGTGGTGGGCATCCCTTCTTTGCGCATCAAGGGCTTGTATTTGGCGGTGGCCACCTTGGCTGCACAGTTTATTTTGATGTTTGTGTTCAGGGAGTGGGATTCGGTCACCGGTGGGGTGCGGGGTGTCAATATTGCCCCAGCCCAGCTGTGGGGCTGGGTGATCAACACCGACCGCGACATTTATTACGTGATCATGGCCTGCGCCGGCGTGATGTTGCTGGGGGCGCGCAACTTGCTCAGAACGCATGTGGGGCGTTCCTTCATCGCCATCCGTGACAAAGACATTTCTGCCGAGGTGTTGGGCATTGATTTGTTTCGTGGCAAATTGATGGCCTTTGCCCTGGGGTCTTTTTATGCGGGTGTGGCCGGTGGTTTGATGGGTTATTTTTACCGGGCCATCACGCCCGAGCATTTCACCTTCACCTTGTCCATCTTTTATTTGGCCGCCATCATCGTGGGGGGCTTGGGCACGGTGCTGGGCACCATCTTGGGCGCGGCCTTCATGACCTTGGTGCCAGAGGTGCTGCGCGGCATCGTCAGCTTGTTGACCATTTGGGCCCCCAATGCCATGGAGTTGCTCTCGCCCATGCGCGAGATGGTGTTTGGGGCATTGATCATTGCTTTTTTGATTTTCGAACCGCACGGCCTGGTCGAAATGTGGCGACGAACGCGTCGCTTCTTCCATTTGTGGCCTTTTAAAACCTGAAGGAGACTGACATGAATTCTCGTCGCCATGCGCTCAAAAGCGTTGCCGCTGCCACAGGCTTGAGTGCCCTGGGCTTACCCCTGACCACCTGGGCCCAAACGGGTGAGCTGGTGGTGGCTGCGGCCCCACCCATCACCGGTGTGTTTGCCTTTGCAGGCGTGGGCCTGAACATGGGAATCAATGACTACTGCGAATGGCGCAACGAAGCCAGGGGCGGCATCATGGGGCGCAAATTGCGCTACATCAGCGAAGACTCTGCTTACAAAATGGACCAGGCCATGGCGGTGTTCAAAAAATTGATGGCCGCGCACAAACCACCCGTGTTTTATGGCGACTCCACGGCTTGGGCCAAAGCCGCTTCAGTGGAGGTGAGCCAATTGGGCACCACGCTCACCTGCAGCCCGTCTTTCGCCTCCGATTTGGCCGACCCCGATAAAGTGCCTTATTACTTCATGGCCGGCCCCACCTATGCGTCCATGTGCGCCATTTTGTTGGAATACATCAACAGCCAAGCCAAAGGTGGCACCAAGCCCACCGTGGCTTTGGTTTACAGCGACACCGAATTTGGCCGCGACCCGATAGAAGCCACCAAAGAGCGGGCCAAAAAAATGGGGCTCAATGTGGTCTCAGAAATTGTCACCAAGCCCGGCAGTGTGGACGTCTCGGCTGAAGTGGCCAAGCTGCGCCGCGCCCGCCCCGACTATGTGATCTTTCACGGTTATGTGCTGGCACCTATTCCTGAGTTCATCCGCCAAATGCGCGAAGCCGGCATGACGGGTACCCAGTTCATGGGAACCATTTGGAGCATGGACAAATCCACTGCCGAAGCCATGGGCGCGGTGGGCGATGGTTGGATGGGGGTGATGCCTTACCGCTACAGCCACGACACCAAAGACGCGCCGGCCATGGTCACCATGAACCAGTTTGCGCAAAAGCGCCGCCCCGATATCAAATACGTCAGCACCTTCTACACCCATGGTTGGTTGGTGGGCAGCATCTTTGCCGAAGTGATGGAGCGGGTTTTGAAGGCCAACAAGCCCCTCACCGGACCCAACATGAAAGCAGCTTTGGAAACCATGACCGATTGGGATTCAGGGGGTATCAGTGGTTTGCCGGTCAACCTCAAAGGGCACCAAATTGCCACCGGGCGCATTTACCGTTTTGACGCCAATGCCAAATTGTTTGAGCCCGCCAGTGGGTGGATCAGAACCGCTTGATGGCCATGGCTGAAGAGGTTGTTGACGCCGCACTGCGCATCGAAAACATCGAGGTGGTTTACCACCACACCATACAGGTGTTGCGCGGCCTGTCCTTGCATGTGCCCACAGGTGCCATGGTGGCCCTGTTGGGCTCCAATGGGGCCGGCAAAACGACCACGCTCAAAGCGGTGTCGGGCTTGATCCCCTTGGAAAAGGGTGAGGTGCGCAGTGGCGAAATTTGGGCGGCCAACACATCTTTGAATGGCATGGCGCCGCACTTGATCGCGCGCAGCGGCATTGCCCATGTGCGCGAAGGCCGCCATGTGTTCGAAGACCTCACCGTGGAAGAAAACTTGATCGCTGCCACCTTGGCCCTCAAAGGCCGGGTGGGGGCGGCCAAGCCTGACTTTGATCGATTGTTTGAGTACTTTCCACGTTTGGCCGAACGGCGCCAGCAACGGGCTGGGTATTTGTCGGGGGGTGAGCAGCAAATGTTGGCCATCTCGCGGGCTTTGGTGGGGCAACCCAATTTGATCTTGCTCGATGAGCCCTCATTGGGCTTGGCCCCCAAAGTGGTGGAGGAAATTTTTGCCATCATTGCCCGCATCAATCGCGAGCAGGGTGTGGCCATGCTGTTGGTGGAACAAAATGCATTTGCCGCCTTTGGCATTTGCAGCGAGGCCTACATCATGGAGAACGGAAAAGTCGTGGTCAGTGGCCCCGTCGAGCGATTGCGCAACGATGCCGACGTGCAACGCTTTTATTTGGGCTATTCGGAAGGGGCGTCAGAGGTGGCCAGTTTTCGCGATGTCAAGCACTACAAGCGGCGCAAACGGTGGCTATCTTGAACGAATTCACCCATCTCACGCTCCCGCAAAAATTGCAGCATTGGGCGCAGCAACGCCCCAACGATGTGGCTTTGCGCCAAAAAGATTTTGGCATTTGGGGCCCCATCACCTGGCACGATTACGAGCGCCATGCGCGTGAGTTTGGTTTGGGTTTGATGGCCTTGGGTTTGCCAGCGCAGTCGCGCATCGCCATCATCAGCGAAAACCGCTGTGAATGGGTTTATACCCAGCTGGGGTGCGGCATGGCAGGCATGGTTACCGTGGGCATTTACCCCACCAGCCCCGCCGCAGAAGTGGCCTACCTGCTGCAAGCGGCCGATGTGGGTGCCGTGGTCTGCGAGGACCAAGAGCAACTCGATAAGGTGCTCGAAGCCATGCCCGAATTGTCCGCAACGCCGCTCATGGTCGTCATCGACCCGAAAGGCTTGCGCCACTACAGCGATACGGCATGGAAAAGTTTCGAATCGGTATGTCAGTTGGGGCGCGATACACCAGAAGCCATGCGCCAAGCCCAGGTGCGCACCTTGGCGCAGCAAGCGCCCGATGACATTGCCTTGATGATCTTCACCTCAGGCTCCACCGGGCGGCCCAAAGCGGCCATGATTTCATACGGCAACATCACCGCCATGGCCTTGGGGGCGCAGCATTACTACCACTGCGACGCCCAGGATGGCATGTTGTCTTACTTGCCTTTGTGCCATGTGGCCGAGCAAATATTCACCATTTCCTTGCCGATGCAGTCGGGTGCGGTGGTGAACTTTGCCGAATCGATCCGCACCGTGCAAAGCGATTTGCGCGAAATTGCGCCCACCATCTTTCTCGGCGTGCCCCGCATTTGGGAAAAAATGCACGCTTCAATGGTGTTGAAAATGCGCGAGGCCAGTGCATCGCAGCGTTGGTTGTTTGAACAAGCCTTTGCAGCGGTTGAGGGTTTTGCGGATCGGCCGCGCCGCACCTGGACCGGGTTGCAAAAAGCGCATTACGCTTTTTGGTATGCATTGGTTTTTCGCGCCTTGTGTAATTTTTTGGGCTTGCGCGAATGCCGCCGAGCCATGTCCGGCGCAGCGCCGGTATCGCCCGACCTGCTGCGGTTTTTTAGAATCATTGGGGTGCAAATCACCGAAGGCTACGGCATGACCGAAACCGCGGGCATTGCCACCTTGCAGCGCGACAGTGGCTCGCCTTTGGGAACCGTGGGCGACCCCATTCCGGGCTTGGAAGCCCGCTTGGCCGAGGATGGCGAGCTGTTGCTGCGGGGTCCCACGGTCTTCAAGGGCTACTTCCGCAACCCCGAAGCCACAGCGCAAGCGATCGACGCACAAGGCTGGCTGCACACGGGCGACATTGCCCAGTGGGTGCCCACGCCCGACTTGCCGCAGGGCCAAGAAATCAAAATTGTGGACCGCAAAAAAGACATCATGATCACGGCCGGGGGTAAAAACATCTCGCCCAGTGAAATCGAAAACATGCTCAAGTTTTCGGGCTTCATCAAAGAGGCCATCATCGTGGCCGATAAACGCCACTTTGTCAGCGCTTTGATCCAAGTCGATGGTGAGACGGTGGGCAAATGGGCCGAAGAAAAGGCCATCACTTACACCAACTTCAAAAGCTTGGCCGAACATGCGGCGGTGCGCGAGTTGGTGGCTCAAGAGGTGGAGGCGGTCAACCGGCGCATGCCCCAAGTGCAGCATGTGCGCAAATTTCACTTGCTGACCAAGGAGTTGGACCACGATGACGGCGAAGTCACCGCGACCATGAAAATTCGCCGCGAAAGTATTGCATCCAAATACAGGGATGAAGTGGAAACCATGTACCGTGGCTGATCTGGGCCTATTTCAAGGACAAACTTATGCCCCAAACCATTCGATTTGATGAGCGCGTGGCCATTGTCACGGGTGCAGGTGGCGGGCTGGGCCGCTCGCATGCACTGGCCTTGGCCCAGCGCGGAGCCCTGGTGCTGGTCAACGATTTGGGTGGCAGCGTCCAGGGCCAAGGCGGCGATCAGGCCGCCGCACAACAAGTGGTCAACGAAATCACCGCCGCAGGTGGTAACGCCCTGGCCAATTTTGACAACATCGCCACGCCGCAAGGTGCGCAAGCCTTGGTGGACGCGGCCATCAAGGCCTTTGGCCGGGTCGATGTGCTGATCAACAACGCCGGCATTCTGCGCGACAAATCATTGGTCAAGATGGACCCCGCCGACTTTGAGGCGGTGATCCGTGTGCACCTGATGGGATCGGCTTTGTGCAGCCGCGCAGTCTGGCCGGTGTTTCAAGAGAGGCAATACGGCCGCATTGTCATGACGACTTCGGCTGCGGGTTTGTATGGCAATTTTGGTCAAAGCAATTACGCAGCCGCCAAGATGGGCCTGGTCGGCTTGATGAACGCCCTCAAGGACGAAGGTGCCCGTTACGGCATACGCGTCAACACCATTGCGCCCGTGGCGCTGACCCGCATGACCGAAGGTTTGGGTTTGGCGCAGTTCATGGACCAAGCCAGCCCAGACAAAGTCAGTGCAGCCGTGCTCTACATGGCCAGTGAGGCCTGCGAGCACAGCGGCCAAATCGTGGCGGCCGGTGCGGGCTATTTTGCGGGCGTGCAAGTGGTGGAGGCCATGGGGGTGCGGGCACCCGAGGGGGAGGCCTCGCCCGAATTTGTCGCCGAGCAATGGGCAAAGATCCATGACATGTCACAAGCCCGCCCGTTTGCCAATGCCACGCAAGCCTTGGTGGACACCTTTGGCCCGGGGGCAACATGAGTGCCTCAACGGTTTGGGTGCAGCCAGAAAAATCAGCTTCCAGCGCTGGCACACCCCTGCGGCGCAGCGCCAAACCCAGGTCCCATAACCGCCACCAAGATTTGCTTCTTGCGGCCGCCCAGGTGTTTCGCGACAAGGGTTACGCACAGGCCAGCATGCGCGACATCGCCCAGGCCTCGGGCATGATGGCTGGGTCCATTTATTACCACTATGCGGCCAAAAGCGATTTGCTGCTGGCCGTGTACACCGAGGGTGTGCGCCTGGTCAGCACCGCGATTGACGAGATTTTGGCCAGTTCGGCCAGTCCCGTGGTGCAACTCGAGCGGGCTGTGCTGAACCACTTGGAGATGATGCTGGGCACTTTGCCCGGGGCCTCTCCGTTTGCCAGTGTGTTCATCCAGGTGCAGCCACATGACTTTCCACAAGAAGGCCGACAAGCCTTGGTCGACTTGCGCCACAGCTATGAAGACAAATTCAAAGTTTTGATGGCCCGCCTGCCCCTGCGCCGAGGCACCGATAAAAGCTTGTTGCGCCTGCAATTGATTGGGGCCCTCAACCATGTGCCCATTTGGTACAAGGCCGATGGGCGCAAGTCGCTGAACGCCATCGCCAAAGCCATGACCGCCCATGTGCGCTGGGCTTTGGAAGAGAGTGCCGCATGAAATTTTGTGTCGATACACAAGGAGATTTCGCATGAGTTTGTCTTGGGATTGGGACGATGGCGACAGCGAAGAGTTGGCTGCATTGCGCGACTTGGTGCGCCGCTTCATCGACAAAGAAATTGCCCCACACCACGCCCGTTGGGAGCGCGAGGGCCAGGTCTCGCGTGAACTTTGGCGCAAAGCCGGTGAACTGGGCTTGTTGTGCATGGGCTTGCCCACAGAATTGGGCGGGTCGCAAGCCGATTTTGGCCACAGTGCAGTCATGGTCCAGGAGTTGGCACGCAGTGGCTTTACCGGCCCTTTGTTTCACTTGCACTCAGAAATTGTGGCCCCGTATCTGCACCATTACGGCACGCCCGAGCAGCAGCGCACGTGGTTGCCACGCATGGCCAGGGGCGAGGTGATAACGGCCATCGGCATGACCGAGCCGGGCACGGGCAGTGATTTGGCCAACATCAGCACCCGCGCCACGCCGCATGACGGAGGCTACTTGATCCAGGGGCAAAAAATATTCATCTCCAACGGGCAGTTGGCCGACTTGGTGGTGGTCGCGGCCAAAACCCAGCCCGAGTTGGGCGCCCGAGGCGTGAGCTTGTTTTTGGTCGACACCACACGACCAGGCTTTGCCCGTGGACGCAATTTGGAAAAAATGGGCATGCACGCCCAAGACACCTCGGAGTTGTTTTTCGAAGATGTGTGGGTACCCGCCGATTGCTTGTTGGGACAAGAGGGCAAAGGCTTTGCTTATTTGATGAACGAGTTGCCCCAAGAGCGCTTGCTCGTGGCCATCTCGGCCGTGGGGGCCATGGAGTCTGGTCTGCGCTGGACCTGTGAATATGTGCAGGAGCGCAAAGCTTTTGGTGCTCCGCTGGCAGAAAAGCAGGTGATCCGACATGCCTTGGCACAGGCCTATGGCGATGTGCAAGTGGCCCGCAGCTTTTTGAAGGACTGCTTGCAGCGCCATTTGCGCGGCGAACTCGATACCGCCACCGCGTCGGTGGCCAAGTTTTGGACCACCGAGATGCAGTTTTCGGTGCTCGACCGTTGCGTGCAGTTGTTTGGTGGCTATGGGTACATGGCAGAGTACCCCATTGCCCGGGCTTGGGCCGATGCGCGGGTGCAGCGCATTTACGGTGGCACCACTGAAATCATGAAAGAAATCGTGGCGCGCCACATCTTGGACGCGCCCAGTCCGCGCAAATCCCCCAACGCATAAAGCGCCTTGCTGTCTTGTGGGGTCAGACTTCGCGGCGCAGCGCTGGGAACAAGATCACATCGCGGATGCTGGGGCTGTCGGTGAGCAGCATCATCAGCCGGTCAATGCCGATGCCACACCCGCCGGTGGGGGGCATGCCGTACTCCAGGGCGCGCACAAAGTCGTGGTCAAAAAACATGGCTTCGTCGTCGCCACGGTCCTTGGCTGCCACCTGCGCATGAAAGCGCGCCGCCTGGTC
>CAMDLJ010000043.1 GCA_945901665.1 Bordetella parapertussis
GCCCATCTCGGCGCAGGATGTGGCCGATGGGGTTGTGTATGCGGTGTCCTGCAAGCCCAGCAACAGCCCCGATTTGATTGAGTTGCGCCCACCGCGCGCCTGAGGCCCAGCATGGATTTGGGATTGAAACAACAAACCGCGCTGGTCACCGGCGCATCGCAAGGCATTGGCCGCGCCATTGCCGTGGCCTTGGCCCGTGAGGGTTGCAACCTGCACTTGGCTGCGCGCAACCCCGAGGTGCTGGCCGCCTTGGCGCAAGAACTGCGTCAAGCCCATGGGGTGACGGTGCACACCCATGCGCTGGACCTGAGCCAGCCTGGGGTGGCCGATCAGTTGGCCGCTGCTTGTGGGCCACTGGATATTTTGGTCAATAACGCGGGCAACACGCCGCGCGGCACTTTGTTTGAAGTGGACGAACCCACTTGGCGACAGGGCTGGGAGCTGAAAATTTTTGGCTATATCAACCTGACCCGCGCTGTTTATCGCGAGATGTTCAAGCGCCAACGTGGCGTGATCGTCAATGTGATTGGCATTGGCGCTGAAAAGCTCGAATACGCCTACGCTGCGGGCTCCATGGGCAATGCGGCCTTGGTGGCGCTGACCAAAACCTTGGGCAGTGTCAGTTTGGACCACGGCGTGCGCATCTTGGGAGTGAGCCCAGGCTGGGTCGAGACCGAAAAAGCCAAACGCACCTTGAAGCGCCGTGCCACGCAAGAGCTGGGCGACGAAAACCGCTGGCGCGAATTGACCGCACATTTCCCGCGTGGGCATTTGATCCAGCCCGACGAAATTGCCGACGTGGTGACTTTTGCATGCTCGCCCAAGGCCAGTGCGATTTCAGGCCATGTGATCACGGTAGACGCGGGTTTTGCCGCGCGCGGTTATGCGCCGCCAGTGATCAAGGTGTGATGCCGAGCCCGTCCATGGGCGCACCTGGCGCTTAAACACCCAGTACCCATCTTTTTCACGCCACAGGCCAGCGCGGATTGAACTGCGCTGGACCACCGAAAGCCCCGATGCCCAGTCCCTTGCACCAGAAACTCGCCGCCGGTCAAACGGCCAAACTGATGTCCCTGCGCTTGAGCCACCACATCGATGTGGTGCAAATGCTCAAGGTCGCGGGCTTTGATGGTTTTTACATCGATGCTGAACACGGCATGTATTCGCTGCGCGATGTCTCAGACCTGTGCCAAATGGCCTTGGCTTGTGGGCTCACGCCCTGGGTGCGGGTGCACAGCGCGACCGTGGGTGCCATTGGCCCGGCGCTCGATGCAGGCGCGCAGGGCATCATCTTGCCGCACGTCAACAGTGCCGCCGAGGCCGCACTGGCTGTGGCCTTGTGCCGCTACCCACCCCTGGGCCATCGATCGATGGCGGCTTTGGGGCCCACTTCGGGCTATCAACGGCTGCCCGCCAAAGAGTCGCTTGTGCAGCGCAATGCGGCGGTGATGGTGGTGGCCATGATCGAAACCCAGTCTGGTTTGGACCATGCTCAGGCGATCGCCGCTGTGCCGGGCGTGGACGCATTGATGATGGGGCCGATGGACCTGAGCTTGGAGTTGGGCATTCCCGGCGAGCTGCGCCACCCGCGCATCTTGGCCGCTTACGACACCAGCTTGAAGGCGGCGGTGGCGGCCGGCAAGCACTTTGTGTGCGGCGACGCAGGCGGGCCACCGGTGGCGCAATTGGTGGCCCAGGGCGCGCGCATATTGCTCGGCAGCAATGACGCCAACTATCTGTTGCAGGCCTTGAGCCAAGCCGCGCAATCCTTGGACCGCGAGGCCTTGGGCAGCGCACCTTGAACCCACGCAGCCAACCCCAACGCCTGGGGTGTGCTGCGGGGTTTGTTCAATCGAAGCCGGGCGGCTCGTCGACGGTGACGGTGTCAAAGGTGCCGGGGATGATGATCTCCAACACCTCAAGGTCGTCTGAATATTCGAGCACCGTGTGTTTGATGCCAGCCGGTTGTATCCAGCAACTGCCCGCGACCATCATGTGTTCGCCTTGGCCTTCAAATTCGACCCGGTTCCAGCCTTTGAGCACATAGACCATTTGAAACTTGACGTCATGGAAGTGGCGCTTGCTCACGGCTTCCAGGTCAAACGGGCGACCGCGCGCATTGATGTGGGCATCGACCAAGCCACCGGTGGCCTCCTTGGCACCCAAATCGCGGTACACGATATAGGGTCGCAGACCCTCGCCCTTGAACTCCGAGGTCGCCGCATGGCTGACGTGGAATTTTTGGATCGGCCATTGGCCCAAGTCGCGCATGGCGGTCTCTGCTTTGACGGGGTGCAATGGGGGGTCGTAGGTCTTGGGTTTGGGGGTCATGGGGTTCTCCTGTGGATGCGGTGTTGGGCCGCTGATGGTGGTTCAGTCGGCACGGATCTGGGCATCTTTGACGATGCGACTCCATATCTTTTGCTCTTTGGCGATATAGGCCGCAAATTCACTGGGCGGGCCGCCGCCGCCCACCGCATTGTCGGTGGCAAAGCGCTCGGTCACGGCATTCGATCTGAGCGCTTTGAGGCTTTCTTCTTGGATTTTCTTCACCACATCGGCGGGCGTGCCAGCGGGCACCAAGATGCCGTACCACTGGGCGGTTTCGAAATCTTTGAAGCCCATTTCGGCCACGGTGGGGATGTCGGGCAAGCCAGAGATGCGCTGCTGTGTGCCCACCGCAATCGCGCGCAATTTGCCCGCGCGAATGTGCGCGCCCAAAGCGGGCAAGCCCGCCGAGGACGCATGGGTGCGACCGGCCAGCAAGTCGGCCAGTTGCGGGCCGGTGCCGCGGTAGGGGATGTGGGTGAGGGAGATGCCGGAGACCAGTTTCAAGTACTCCATGGCCAAGTGACCCGCACTGGCATTGCCGGCTGAGCCGTAGTCGAGTTTGCCGGGGTTTTTCTTGGCGTAGGCAATGAATTCTTGAAAAGTTTTGGCCGGGACGTCGGGGTGAATCACAAACACATTGGGTACCTTGGCCAACAAGGTCACCGGCATGAAGTCTTTGTTCACGTCGTAAGGTTGGTTGCTGAGCATGTACGGGTTGACCGCCAGCGTGCCCACATGGCCCAAGATCAGGGTATGGCCATCGGGCGCGGACTTGACCGCCTCCAGCATGGCCACAGTGCCAGCGCCTCCGGGTTTGTTTTCCACAAAAACGGATTGGCCCAAACCTTTGGTCAGCTCTGCGGCCACCGAGCGGGCCACGATCTCGCTGGTGCCACCCGGGGCAAAGGGCACCAAAAACCGCACCGGCTTGGTCGGCCAGGTGCTGGCCTGTGCGCTGCCCCAGGTCGCGCCCAAGGCCAATGCCCCTGCACCTTGTAGCCAAGCGCGGCGCGACAGCGAGTCAAAGGATGGGGCAGTGTGGGGCATGGGGGCTGCGGTGGATCAAAGGGTGGTCAGCGTGGTGCGGCCGGGGCCATGCTCAAAACTGGTAGCGGCGCAAGCCGCCGTCGACCGGTATGACCGCGCCGGTGATGTAACTGGCCCGGGGTGAGGCCAAAAAGGTCACCAAATTGGCCATGTCTTCAGGTTCGCCATACCGCGCCATGGGGATTTCGTTGTCGCACTGCCACTGGCGGTATTCAGGGGTGTAGTTGCGGAAAATTTGCTCCGAGTGGATGCGCCCGGGCGGCACGCAATTGACGGTGATGCCGTGCGGGCCCACCATGCGCGACAGGCCCTTGGCCCAGGAATGCATGCCGGCTTTGGCGCAAAAAGCGCCGTTCACATGGTCGGGCTCACTTTTACCGGTGATGTTGATGATGCGGCCCCAACGGTTGGCGATCATTTGATCGATCAAAGCATCGGCGAGTTGGCGTGGGCGGTGAAAGTTCAGCGTCATCGCTTCTTGCCATTGGGCTTCGCTCACATGCAGGTCTTTGAAACTGCGAGAGCCACCTGCGTTGTTGATCAAAATATCCACTCGCCCCAGGCCTTTGAGGGCCGCTTGGCTCAGTTGTTGGGGGGCGTCTTCGGCATACATGTCCTGGGCGATCAAGATGGGTACTTTGCCGCCTGCGGCCACGATGGCCGCGGCCACGGCTTGGAGCTTGTCCAAGCGGCGCGCCGTCAAAGCCAGTTGCACGCCCTCGGCCGCCAAGGCCAGGGCAATGCCTTCGCCAATGCCCACAGAGGCACCGGTGACCAAGGCGGTTTTATCATTGAGTTGCATGTCCATGGCGGGGTCCTTTTGCTGGGATGTTTTGAGTCAGGTGTGCGAGGCCCCTGGCTTTGTGGGTTTTATTCTGAGCCCAGGCGCAAGCGGTTGGGCAGGCGTTTTTCAATCGCAAACTTGAGCAAGGCCGCCACCCGGTAGATGCCGTGGGCAAACTTGCCGTACGGCATGGTCAAGAAAAACGCCATGACCGCCGCCAAATGAATGGCCAAGGTCAGCGGCAGGGCAGCGGTATCGCGCAGGGCCAACAGGGCCAGGCCGCTGGAGCCGCACAAAAAAAGCAGCCCAATGAAGGCGCGGTCCATGGGCTTTTGAGCAGCGTCACCATGCTCGGGGTGGCGATGCAGGTTGAGCCACAACAAACCCACGGGGCCCACCACCAAACCAATGCCCCCCACCGTGCCCAACAGCACCGGCAGGCTGGTCACCGGATAAGGCGCCACCCAGCCCCACACATAGTGGTAGAGCGTGGCCACACTGGTGGCCGCAAAGCACAGCATGAAACCGTAAAAGGTCGCATGGTGAAAGCGCTTGCGCCACAGGGTGGTGCGGTCATCGGTTTCGTTGCATCCCAAGCCGTGGCCGCCATCCAGGTACTTGAGGCGCAAAGCGTCATGCGCGGCTTCGGCGCTGGCAGCACTGTGGATGGGCGCTGGGTTTGTGCCATCCATGGGCAGCACGGCGCGCCAAAAGTCGCGCACCCCCAGGCCCAGTGCGATCACGCTGAAGCCAAACACCGGCGCAAACATCCACACCATCAAACCATGCGGAAAAATGGCGTAGAAATTGCCGCCCTCGATGCGTTGCCACCACGTGCCTTGCACCACCATGGTGGCGATCAAAAACAAAGCCAGGGACAGGGTCAAGGCCCATGCCAGGGTCAGGCCGTTGCGTTGGTACAGGCTGCCCAAAGCACGCGGCCAGGCAAATTGCTGGTAGGTGGTCACGCGCACTTGCGCCAATGATTGGGGCACGTTCACGCCAAAGGGGTTGGGCGGGGCGTATTGGCAAGCGTGCAAACAAGCGCCACAGTTGTGGCACAAGTTCGCCAGGTAGTGGGTGTCAGCGGCGGTGAATTCCAGTCGCCGAGTCATGGCCGGGAACACCGCGCAAAAGCCTTCGCAGTAGCGACAGGCATTGCAAATTTGCATGATGCGCGCCACCTCGGTTTCGGCCGGACCCATGTGCAAACCGCCTTGCGCCAAAGCGCGGGCTTGATCGGTGAGGCTTTGCAAAGACTCAAGCTGCGACATGGTCCACCCCCGTGTGCAAGGCGGCTTGCGCCGCGTGTTGTCCGGCCACACGGCCAAACACGGTGCCAATGGTCATGCCCACCCCGGCCGTGTAGCCTTGGCCCAGCACATTGCCCGACATCACCTCGCCCGCTGCAAACAAGTTGGGGCTGGGTTCGCCGCGCACAAACACCGCCGCTTGGTCATTGACCTTGACGCTGAGGTAGGTAAAGGTGATGCCCGGTCGCAGCGCATAGCCGTGGTAGGGCGGTGTGTCGATGCGCCGTGCCCAATGGGTTTTGGCCGGTGTGATGCCTTGGGTGTGGCAGTTGTCCAGCACCGCATGGTCAAACTGGCCTTCCACGCAGGCGTCGTTGAAGCGCGCCACGGTATCGACCAAGGTATCGGGGTCCAGGCCCAGTTTGCCCGCCAGTTCGGGCAAGGAATTGGCGACGATGGGCGGAAACACCGATGGCATGAAGCGGCCCACCGCTTTGGCATCGATGATGGCGTAGCCAATTTGGCCTTGTTGGCCAGCGATCAAGCGGCCCCAAATGGCGTAGCGCTTGGGCCAAAAATCCTCGCCCTCGTCGTAAAAACGCTGGCCATGTTGGTTGACCATGATGCCCAGGGACACGCAATCCAAGCGGGTGGTGATGCCCCCGTCAAACAAGGGCGCGCGGGCGTCAATGGCCACGCAATGGGCTTGGGTGGGGTCGCCAATCGCGTCGGCCCCGCTGGCCAGCATGTGCTTGAGCAGCACACCCATGTTGTAGCGTGTGCCACGGATCAAAAAGTTGTCGGCAGTCCATTCGCCCCATTGGTTTTGGCCCCAAGCCTCGCGTTGCCAGGGGATATTGGATTCGTAACCTCCACAAGCCACCACACAGGCACGGCCGGCAAAACGCCGCTCGCCGGCCCAAGCCGCGACAAAACGCGGGCCGTCCCATTCCAACCGGTCCACCTCGGTGTCATAGACGATGTCCACGCCCAGCTTTTCGGCGCTGCGGAAATAGGCATTGATCAAGGCCTTGCCCCCGCCCATGAAAAAAGCATTGGTGCGCGACAGGTGCAAGGTGCCCGACAGCGAGGGCTGAAAGTGCACGCCATGGCTGCGCATCCAATGGCGGCAGCGCGAGGACTCGCGGATCACCAAACGGGTCAGGTGCTCGGTGGTTTTGCCCGCCGTGACCTTGTACATGTCTTGCCAGAATTCTTCTTCTGGATAGGCCTCGGTGAGCACGTCTTCGGGTGCATCGTGCATGCAGCGCAGGTTTCGGGTGTGCACCGAGTTACCGCCGCGCCATTCCTTGGGCGCGGCTTCAAGCAGCAGCACTTTGGCGCCCGCTTCGCAGGCGGTCAATGCCGCGCACAAGGCGGCGTTGCCACCCCCCACGACGATCACGTCCCACACGGCTTGGTTGGTTTTAGGCTCTTTCATGGGGCCAGACTGTAGCGGTTTTGACGCCCCAGGTGGCCCCAGGCGCGTCATCTGCGCGGCACCTAAAATGCGGCCATGAGCATCAAATCAGACAAATGGATTCGCCGCATGGCCCAACAGCACGGCATGATCGAGCCTTTCGAGCCCGGCCAGGTGCGCGAGGTCAATGGGCAAAAGATCGTCAGCTACGGCACCAGCAGTTATGGCTACGACATCCGCTGCGCTCCAGAGTTCAAGGTGTTCACCAATATTTACAGCACGGTGGTGGACCCCAAGAACTTTGACGAACGAAGTTTTGTGGATATCACCGCCGATGTGTGCATCATCCCGCCCAACAGCTTTGCCCTGGCACGCACCATGGAGTACTTCCGCATTCCGCGCAATGTGCTGACCATTTGCTTGGGCAAAAGCACCTACGCGCGCTGCGGAATCATTGTCAATGTGACGCCCTTCGAGCCCGAGTGGGAGGGCTATGTGACCTTGGAGTTTTCCAACACCACGCCGTTGCCGGCCAAAATTTACGCCGGTGAAGGCTGCGCCCAGGTGTTGTTTTTCGAGAGCGACGAGGTCTGCGAGACCAGTTACAAGGACCGGGGCGGTAAATACCAAGGCCAGGTGGGCGTGACCCTGCCCAAGGCCTGATTTGGCCGTTGTTGCAGAGCCCCCACACCGGGGTGAGACAATGGCAACATCCATGAGTTCTTTTTCAAACCTACAGCTGGCCCCCGAGCTGGCACGCGCCGTGGCCGAAATGGGCTACGAATCCATGACCCCGATCCAAGAGCAGGCCATTCCGGTGGTCTTGTCGGGTCGCGATGTGATGGGGGCGGCCCAAACCGGTACCGGCAAAACCGCCGCTTTCTCGCTGCCCTTGCTGCAGCGCATGATGAAGCACGAAAACGCTTCCACCTCGCCCGCACGCCACCCGGTGCGTGCCCTGGTGTTGCTGCCCACCCGAGAGTTGGCCGATCAGGTCGCTCAGCAGGTGGCGGCGTATGCCAAGTTCACCGATTTGCGCAGCACCGTGGTGTTTGGTGGCATGGACATGAAGCCCCAAACCCTGGAGCTGAAAAAAGGCGTTGAGGTGCTGGTGGCGACGCCCGGGCGACTGCTGGACCACATCGAGGCCAAGAACGTGGTGCTCAACCAGGTCGAATATGTGGTGCTGGATGAGGCCGACCGCATGCTCGACATTGGCTTTTTGCCCGATTTGCAGCGCATCCTGAGCTATTTGCCCAAGCAACGCATCACTTTGTTGTTTTCGGCCACCTTCTCACCCGAGATCAAGCGCTTGGCGTCCAGCTATTTGCAAAACCCGATCACCATTGAGGTGGCGCGGCCCAACGAAACCGCCTCCACCGTCAGCCAGCATTTCTACAGCGTGAGCGACGATGACAAGCGCCGTGCCCTGCGCCAGTTGATCAAGCGCCACGCCATCACCCAGGCTTTTGTGTTCGTCAACAGCAAACTCGGTTGTGCCCGGTTGGCGCGCACCCTTGAGCGCGATGGCCTCAACACCACCGCCTTGCACGGCGACAAAAGCCAAGACGAGCGGCTCAAAGCCCTGGAGGCTTTCAAGCGTGGCGACGTGGACTTGCTGATTTGCACCGATGTGGCCGCCCGAGGCCTGGATATCAAAGACGTGCCCGCGGTGTTCAACTTTGACATCCCCTACAACGCCGAAGACTATGTGCACCGCATTGGCCGCACGGGGCGTGCCGGGGCCTCCGGCCTGGCTTTGAGCTTTGTTTCAGGCAATGACAACCGCTTGGTGGTGGACATTGAAAAGCTCATCAAGAAAAAGATCGAACTTGAAGCGATTGAATTTGACGAGGATCGCCCGCGTGAGCGCATCAACACCGGGCGTCGTGCCTGGGGCGAGGATGATCCGCGCGATGTGCTGGACGCCCCGCAGGCCCCGAGCTCCCGCGCCGCACCCCCAGCGCGCCCTCAGCGGGCAGGCCCGCGTGATTCGTTTTTTGACAAGCCCTACGAGGCCCCCACCGAGGCGCCACCCCCGGCCTGGGAACCTGGCGAGCGCCCATCGGGCCGCATCTCGGCCAACATCAAGCCCAAGCGCAAGGTGGCAGCGCTGTTTAAAACGGAATCGTGAAACCCTGCGGCCCCGTGGCTTGACGGGCGGCTTCGAACAGCGGCAGTTCTAGTCCCCTTGCGCCTCAGGTCAAAGGGGCTGCCAGCTCTGGATTGGGAACTTGCACACGCTCACCCCAACTGCCATCCGCCCGCAGCTCCAAGGCGGTCAAAACGCCACCCCATACGCATCCCGTGTCCAAGCACGCCACGTCGCTGCGGTCCAACCAGCCCAGGGTGGACCAGTGGCCAAAAGCGATGCGGTGATCTCCACTTTTGCGCTCGGGGACATCAAACCAAGGCAGGTATCCCACGGGCGCGTGCCCCAAACCTTCTTTGGTCAGGAATTCCATCTGCCCTTGCTCTGTGCAAAAGCGCAAGCGGGTGAGCACATTGACGATGCAGCGCCATCTGTCCACCCCTTGCAAGCTGTCGTGCCAGACGGCAGGGGTATTGCCATAAAGCTGGGGTAAAAATTCGGCCAACCGATGGGAGCGCAACACCGATTGCACCTCGCTGGCCAGCGCCAGCGTTTGCTCAGCGCCCCAAGCGGGCAGCACACCGGCATGCACCATCAGGCAGCCATGATGGCGCAAGGCCAGGGGCTGCTGGCGCAACCAGTCCAACAAAACCGCGCTGTCATGGGCTTGTAACAAATCGCCCAAGGTGTCGTTGCGGTGGGGCGGGCGCACCCCATGGGACACGGCCAGGGCGTGCAAATCGTGGTTGCCCAACACACATTGCGCAGCACCTTGCAAGGCCATCATGCGGCGCAGCACCGCCGCTGAGGACGGCCCGCGGTTGACCAAATCGCCCAGCAGCACCAGCTGGTCGCGGCTGGGTGAAAAGGCCAGGCGGTGCAGCAAAAGGGACAAGGCCGAATCGCAGCCTTGGACGTCGCCGATCAGGTAAAGTGCCATGCATGTCATTGTCTCCCCTTTGCCAGCTGTGAATTTGACCCGCATGTCCGCATGGAACTGTTGCTGATCATTGGCTTGACCCTGCTCAATGGCGGTTTTGCCATGGCCGAAATGGCCTTGTCATCCAGCCGCAAAGCGCGCTTGGTGGCCTTGGAGGAGGCCGGTGCCTCCGGAGCCCGTGCCGCCTTGGAGTTGATGGGCCAACCCACCCAGTTTTTATCCACTGTCCAAATAGGCATCACTTCCATCGGGGTGCTCAACGGCATCGTGGGTGAGGCTGCTTTCAGCCAAGGTTTGGGGCAGTCGCTGATCGCTTGGGGCTGGAGCGCTTGGGCGGCTGCTTGGGTGGCCACAGCGGTGGTGGTCACGGTGATCACCATCACCACCATCATCTTTGGCGAGTTGGTGCCCAAGCGCATTGCCCAGCTGCACCCCGAAACCGTGGCCCGTTGGTGTGCCCCGCTGATGCTGGCCTTGGCGCGAGTGGCCCGGCCCATGGTGTTTTTATTGTCTGCCGCCACTGCTGGCGTGCTGACCTTGTTGCGCATCGACACCCGTGGCAGCCCCAGCGTGACCGAGGAGGAAATCACCGCCAGCCTGGACCAAGGTGTGGATGCTGGGCTGATTGAGTTGCATGAGCACCAAATGGTGAAAAATGTGTTTCACTTGGACGAGCGCAGCCTGACCTCCATGATGGTGCCGCGCGCCGATATCGAGTGGTTGGACTCGCGCACCACGGTGGACCAGGCCTTGGCCCAAGTGGGCCAATTGGGGGCCCATTCTTGGTACCCGGTTTGCCGTGACGGCCTGGACCATGTGCTCGGGGCGGTCAGTGTCAGCCAGCTGCTCGACCCGGCCTTGGACCGCCAAGCCCTGATGGAAACCCTGGCCCAGCCCGTTCCATTTGTGCCCGAAACCCTCACCGGTCTGGACTTGCTGTCCCAATTTCGCCGGCCTGCGGCGGCAGACACCACTGGCCCCCACTGGCGCGACCACAGCCGGGGTCGACTGACCTTGGTGGTGGACGAATATGGCGTGGTGCAGGGCATGATGACCCCGCGCGATTTGCTCGAAGCCATCACCGGTGAGTTGTTGCAAACTTCCTCCCCAGAGGAGACCTGGGCTACCCCACGGGGCGACGGCAGCTGGTTGCTCGATGGCCTGATGCCCATCAGCGAGCTCAAGGCGCGCTTGGGACTGACCGACTTGCCCCACGAAGACAAGGGGCGCTACAACACCGTGGCCGGTTTGGTATTGGTATTGGCCGGCCGCTTACCACGCACGGGAGAGCGATTTGAAGGCGTACAGTGGTCGTTTGAGGTGGTGGACATGGACGGGCGGCGCATTGACAAGGTGCTGGCCAAACCCCTGCCCGACGCAGACGATACAGGGTAAGCCCTCGGTCTTGCCGGCTTGATTAATTTGACAATACATGTTTTTTTGGGGTTCAATTCCGCATGTCTGCGCCGCCTAGCCACGCCAATTTATCCATGGATGGGGTCGATGGCGCGCGCCTGAAGCAATTGCGCGAGGCGGCCGGCTGGGACGCCAAAGTGTTGGCCATCCGGGTCAGTTTGTCCAAGGAGCAGGTCCAGCAAATTGAAAACGGTGGCCACGACCTGTTCTACAACCTGTCCATTAAACGCGCTTGTGCCCGCAAGTTGGCCCTGGCCTTGGGGGCCGACCCGCACAGCGTGGTCACGCCCGTGGCGACCGATCTGCCTTCGACATCGCCCATGCCAGCCGCCTCTGGCGTGTCGACTTGGCAAACTTCAGAGTTAGAAGGCATGCGTCCCGAACGCTTGAACGGTCCTTTGACCGCGATGTGGGTATGTGCTGGCTTGGCGCTGACTGTGATGGTCTTGGGCGTCACCTTGGGTCGTTGGGGCGATGGTGCAGCACCCCCCTGGAATCAGTGGCGTGTGCAATGGGAGGGGTGGCAACAAAAGGCTTGGACCCTGATCAGCGCCGATCCACCTGCACCCACCACGCAGGCGCAAAATCAGCCGCCTGCACCGTCAACGGCATTGACGCCTCCCGAAACCAACGGCAGCCCAGAGCCGCCCCACCTGCCCTTGACATTGGCCAATTCCCCGGTCAACGACCCGGGTTTGGCCTGCCCTCAGGCCAGCGATGATGGCCCTGTGGTTCAACCGCTCAAAGCCTTCAAGGCTGGGCAAATGGTTTTTGTGCAAGCCGTGGGCGACGCTCATTTGTGCCTGCGTGACCACAACGGCCAGGTGTGGTCGGTGAACTTCAAGGCCGGGCAAGAGCGCAGTTTTCAAGGCGCGCCACCATGGACTGTGCAGTCGCCCAGCCTGGCCCAGTTCAATGTGTTTTTTCAGGGCTGGAAGCTGCGCTTGCCCACCGACACCACCAAGAGTGTGCAGATCGTCGAGTTGCAGCGCTAAGCCGTCAACCCTGGGCTGACCCGCGCAGGTTTTGCATGGCACCTAGGGTGGACACCCATCTGGCCCGCGCTATGGGTGGGCGCTCTGGGCTGGGAGACAATTCAAGCATGTCAAACCCGTCACACTCAACCATGGATACCCCTCCATCTGCCCCTGGCCCCTTGGCCGGCATCAAGGTGGTGGAACTCGGCCAA
>CAMDLJ010000044.1 GCA_945901665.1 Bordetella parapertussis
GTGGATGGCTTGTTGGGCGAGTGCGGCGGTTGCTGCAGTTGCGCCACTTGCCACTGCATGATCGACGAAGCCCAGTTGGCCCTGCTGCCAGATCCCGATAGCAGCGAGACCCAGATGTTGGATTTTGTCGCCACCGAGCGCTTACCAGGGAGCCGGTTGGCGTGTCAGATCAAGCTGCAAGCTCAACACCAGGGTTTGCGATTGACTTTGCCTGAGCGCCAGTTTTAAGCGCGCTCATGGGTTGCACGGCCGTGGTCTGTTTCACAGACCACGGTTTTTTTTATGTGCCGCTGAAACGCGGGCTGCGTTTTTCTACAAAAGCCCGCACGCCTTCGGCAGCATCGGTGCTCCGTGACAAAAACTGTTGAGTGCTGCTCAAGGCTTGCACCGCTGCAGCAGGCCCCAGCTCCAGGGCTTGTAGGGCGTTTTCGCGGGTGGCCAAAACTGCCAGCGGGGCTTGGGCGGCGATGTTTTCAGCCCACGCCATGGCATGCGGCAATTCTTGACCCGCAGGAACCACTTGTTGTACCCAGTTCAGGCGCAAGGCGGTGGCGCTGTCGAACTCGTCGCCAGTGAGCAAATAGCGCATGGCATTGCCCCAGCCTGCGCGCTGGGCCATGCGGATGGTGGCCCCACCGGTGGGCATGATGCCGCGTTTGACCTCCAGTTGGGCAAAGCGGCAGTTATCAGCAGCCACCACCATGTCGGCGGCCAGCATCAACTCCAGCCCCAAGGTGAAGGTGATGCCTTGCACCGCGACCACCATGGGCTTGGTGCGCCGACGCAAGCCCGGGTGGCCCAAATCCAGCGGGTCCACCCAACCATCGGGGCACATGCGCTCGCCGCGTTGCATGAACTCGGTCATGCTGGGCAAATCCAAGCCCGCAGTGAAGTGCTCGCCCAGCGCATGCAGCACACCCACGCGCAGGCCCGTGTCGTCTTCCAGACGGGTGTAAGCGGCGCTGAGTTCACGCAGCATCACAGGGGTAAAACCATTGCGCTTGGCCACGCGGTCGATGCCAATGCACAAAATGGCGCCGCGCACCTCGCAGACGATGCGACCTTGGGGGTTTTCAGACATGCGGGCCTCCATTCATCAGATCCAAATCAATCAGCGACTGCCCTGGCCGTGCGCATCAGCGGGCGAAGCGGCGCCGCGTGAGCACCAGGGCGATTTGAAAGGACACACCGGCATATAAAGCCAACACACCCAAGTGACGCCAAGGGTGGGCGGGCCACGTGTCCAGGAACAGTGGGCGCACCAACTCCACCACCTGGGTCAGCGGCAGCCAAGCGGCCAACCAGTGCACCCAATCGGGCAATTGCTCCAGCGGAAAAAACACCCCACTCAAAAACATCATCGGGGTGAGAAACAAGGTGAAGTAATAGGTGAAAAAGTCATAGCCTTTGGCCAACGCATTGAACACCAAGGCCGTGCAACTGAAGGTGATGCCCGCCAACAGCAAGATCGGCCAAGCCACCAAGAGTTTGGGGCTGTGGCTGATGCCCAGGGCCAACATGACCATCAAAATGGCACTGACAGTGAACAAAGATTTGAAGGCTGCCCACAGCATTTCAGCCAGCACCACGTCGTCGAGCCGCACGGGTGCGTTGAGCATGCCGTCCCAGGTTTTTTGCACATGCATGCGCGAAAAAGCCGAGTACAAGGCCTCAAAGGTGGCAGCGTTCATGGCGCTCATGCAAATCGACCCGCTGGCCAAGAACAACAGGTAGGGTACGCGTTGCCCACCCACTTGAACCTCACCGACCAAGCTGCCCATGCCGTAGCCAAAGGCCACCAACCACATCAAGGGCTCAGCGATATTGCCCACCAAACTGGGCAATGCCAATTTGCGCCACACCAACAGGTTGCGCAAAAACACAGGCCACCAGCGCATGCGCATATCAGCTCGCCTCTCGAATTTGACGACCGGTCAATTTGAGGAACAAGTCCTCCAAATTGGCGGGTCGGTGCAGGCTGCGCAAGCCCGCGTGCGTGGCCAACTGGGCCAGCAAGGCGGTGGCATCGTCGGTATAAAAAAACACAGTTTCACCACTGCGCTCGACACGTTGCGCCATCTGGGCCAAGGGGCTGTCGATCAAGGTCAGGGCACCCGCGCCAAACACCTCGATCACATCGCGCTCCAAGTGGGCTGCAATGAGTTCGCGGGGTTTGCCCTGGGCAATCACCCGGCCATGGTCGAGCACCAGCAAACGGTCACACAAGCGCTCGGCCTCGTCCATGAAGTGGGTGGTGAGCAAAATGGATTTGCCTTGTTGCAGCAACTGTTGCAAGCGCTCCCACATCAAGTGGCGGGCCTGGGGGTCCAAGCCCGTGGTGGGCTCGTCGAGCAGCAGCAAAGCAGGGTCGCTGATGAGGGCTCGGGCCAAGCTCAAACGCCGCTTCATGCCACCCGACAGTTCGCCGGGTTTGGCATCGGCTTTGTGCGACAAAGCGCCAAATTCCAAAAGCTGGGGGATGCGAGAGCGGATGGTGGCGTCGGGCAAACCAAAGTAGCGGCCAAACACCAGCAGGTTTTCCGCACAAGTGAAGTCAGGGTCCAAGGTGTCAAACTGGCTGACCACCCCCAATCGGGCCTTGATCGCCAAGTCATCGGCGGGCATGTCCATGCCAAAAGCCTGGATGCGCCCGCTGTCGGGCGCGGTCAGCCCCAAACACATGCGCAAGGTGGTGGTTTTGCCCGCGCCATTGGGGCCAATCACGCCCAGACATTCGCCCGCTTCGATGGCGAACGACACCCCGTCCACGGCGATGTTGTCGCCGTAGCGTTTGTGCAGATCGCTGCACACCAAATGGGGCATGGCTGACAAGGCGGGTGTCGTGCTCACATATTGCGGCGGTATTGGCCACCCACCTCAAACAAAGCGCGGGTGATCTGGCCCAGTGAGCAGCAGCGCACCGCATCCATCAACACCGCAAACACGTTGTCGTTGGCCAAGGCCGCTTGGCGCAGACGCTCCAGCACCAGCTGCGCTTGCCCAGCGTGCAGAGTGTGAAAACTGTGCAAACGTTGCAGTTGGCTTTGTTTTTCATCTTCGGTGGAGCGGGCCAGCTCAATTTTTTGCGGGGCCCCATCGCCATGGGGCGACTTGAAGGTGTTGACCCCAATGATGGGCAACTCACCGGTGTGCTTGAGCATTTCGTAGTGCATGGACTCGTCTTGGATGCGACCGCGTTGGTAGCCGGTTTCCATCGCCCCCAACACGCCACCGCGCTCAGAGATGCGCTCAAACTCCGACAACACCGCTTCTTCCACCAACTGGGTGAGCTCTTCGATGATGAATGCGCCTTGACCGGGATTTTCGTTTTTGGCCAAGCCCCATTCGCGGTTGATGATGAGCTGAATCGCCATGGCGCGGCGCACGCTGTCTTCGGTGGGCGTGGTGATGGCCTCGTCAAAGGCGTTGGTGTGCAAGGAGTTGCAGTTGTCGTAAATCGCGATCAGCGCTTGCAGCGTGGTGCGGATGTCGTTGAACTGAATCTCTTGCGCGTGCAAGCTGCGCCCACTGGTTTGGATGTGGTACTTCAGCTTTTGCGAGCGCTCGTTGGCACCGTATTTTTCTTTCATGGCCACGGCCCAGATGCGCCGCGCCACGCGGCCCATGACGGTGTACTCGGGGTCCATGCCGTTGCTGAAGAAGAACGACAAATTGGGCGCGAAGTCGTCGATGTGCATGCCGCGCGCCAAATAGGCTTCGACAAAGGTGAAGCCGTTGGACAGCGTGAACGCCAATTGCGAAATGGGGTTGGCCCCTGCTTCAGCGATGTGATAACCGCTGATCGAGACGCTGTAGAAATTGCGCACCTGGTGCTCGACAAAGTATTGGGCAATGTCGCCCATCACCTTCAAGCTGAACTCGGTCGAGAACAGGCAGGTGTTTTGCCCTTGGTCCTCTTTCAAGATATCGGCTTGTACCGTGCCACGCACGTTTTGCATCACCCAAGCGCGGATGTCTGCCGCTTCGGCAGCGTTGGGTTCGCGGCCCTTGTCGGCGCGGAATTTGTCCAAGTTTTGGTCGATGGCGGTGTTCATGAACATCGCCAAGATGGTGGGCGCGGGTCCGTTGATGGTCATGGACACGCTGGTGGTGGGCGAACACAAATCAAAGCCGTCGTACAGGGCTTTCATGTCGTCCAAGGTGGCGATGCTCACGCCTGAATTGCCGACCTTGCCGTAAATGTCGGGGCGCAGGTCGGGGTCGTTGCCGTACAGCGTCACAGAATCGAAAGCGGTGCTCAAGCGCTTGGCAGGCATGCCTTCGCTCAACAATTTGAAGCGGCGGTTGGTGCGAAACGCATCGCCTTCACCGGCAAACATGCGGGTGGGGTCTTCGTTTTCGCGTTTGAAGGCAAAGGTGCCAGCGGTGTAGGGGTAGCGGCCGGGCACGTTGTCGAGCATCAACCACTGCAACACGTCGCCATGGTCGTGGTACTGGGGCAGGGCCACTTTGCGCACCGAGGTGCCGCTCAGCGACTTGGTCACGAGTGCAGTGCGGATTTCTTTGTCACGCACCTTCACCACCAATTCGTCGCCTGCGTAGTCTTGTTGCAGTTGCGGCCAGTCAGCGAGCAGGGCGCGCTCGTTGGCACCCAAATGGTTCAACCGCTGAACGGCCAAGTCGGTGGCGGCTTCGCTGGCCTTGGCGCGGCCTTGCTTGCCCTCCGCCAGCATTTGCGCGGCGGCTTGCAGTTGTTGGATTTCGCGGGCGAGTTGCGCTTGGCTCTGGGCGCGCAGTTTGTAGCCGCGCACGGTGTCGCTGATTTCGGCCAAATAGCGGCTGCGCGCCCCGGGCACGATGGGTGTTTGGTGCGAGCTGTGGCGCACCGCCACGGTGGGCAGCAAGCCGTCCTTCATGGTCAGGCCCAGGGCTTGCAAGCGCTGCTTCATGGCGTGGTAGAGCGCGGTCACGCCGTCGTCATTGAAGTGGGCGGCCATGGTGCCAAACACCGGCATTTTCTCGGTGGGGGTGGTCCACGCCTCTTTGTTGCGCTGCACTTGCTTGGCCACATCGCGCAGCGCGTCGGCGGCACCTTTGCGATCGAACTTGTTGATGGCCACAAACTCGGCGAAGTCGAGCATGTCGATTTTTTCCAGTTGGCTGGCCGCGCCAAATTCGGGCGTCATCACATACAGGGGCACATCCACATGCGGCACGATGGCCGCGTCGCCTTGGCCGATGCCGGAGGTTTCGACCACGATCAGGTCAAAGCCCGCGCATTTGGCGGCGGCAATCACGTCGGGCAAGGCAGCACTGATCTCGCTGCCAAACTCGCGGGTGGCCAAGCTGCGCATGAAAACGCGTTGGCCGGATTGTCCGGCTTCACCCAGGCTCCAAGGAGCAATGGCATTCATGCGGATGCGGTCGCCGAGCAAGGCGCCACCACTCTTGCGCCGCGACGGGTCGATGGAGATCACAGCGATGCGCAGGCTGTCGGCTTGGTCCAGGCGAACGCGGCGGATCAATTCGTCGGTCAGGGAGGATTTGCCTGCACCCCCGGTGCCGGTGATGCCGACCACAGGCACCTTGAGTTGTTGGGCCTGGGCGCGCAGTTGCTCGACCAAGCCCGCATTGGCCTGCGCGTTCTCGATGGCGGTGATGAGTTGCGCCAAAGCGCGCCAATGGGCCTCGCTGTGGCCTTGGATGGCGCTCAATGCCGTGGGTGCGTGGGCGCTCAAGTCTTGATCACAGCGCATGATCATCTCGCCAATCATGCCTTGCAAACCCATGCGCTGGCCGTCTTGTGGGCTGAAAATGCGGGTCACGCCATAGGCTTGGAGTTCTTCAATTTCGGAGGGCACGATCACCCCGCCGCCGCCGCCAAACACCTGAATGTGTGCGCCGCCACGCTGGCGCAGCAAATCGACCATGTACTTGAAGTACTCCACATGGCCGCCTTGGTAGGAGCTGATGGCAATGCCTTGCACATCTTCTTGCAGCGCGGCCGTCACCACCTCGTCGACCGATCGGTTGTGGCCCAAGTGGATCACCTCAGCACCCATGCCCTGCAAGATGCGGCGCATGATGTTGATGGCGGCATCGTGGCCATCAAACAAGCTGGCTGCCGTGACGAAGCGCACCTTGTGCTTAGGGCGGTAGTTGGCCAGGGCTTGAAACTCAGCGGACAGGTCGGTCATGGGGTGTCTCCACACAGCATTTGGGCAGAAAGATGCCCGGTCATCATTGACGTTAACGTCAACGTCAATCATATCAGTCTGAGCGGTTTTGCGCCCTTTTGCGCTGTAGCACAGGTGTCAGGCCATGGTCAGTATCAAGCCAAGAGGTGCTAGAGTGAGTTACAGGATTTTGCGCTCGAAAAAAGGAACATTCCAGATGCGATACATGGTGGCAGCCGATACCGGTGGAACCTTTACAGATGTGGCTGTTTATGACGCTGTGACCCAGTCGGTGTCCTACAGCAAAACATTGACGGATTACACGCATTTGGTGGACGGGGTGCTGGACGGGTTGTCTGGTACTGAGGTGTCCTTGTCGGAGTCCTTGTTGTTCAAGCACGGGACGACCCATGTGATCAACACCTTTTTGCAGCGCTCTGGTGGCGTGGCGGCGTTGATCACGACTGAGGGCTTCAAGGATATTTTGGAAATTGCCCGCGGCAATCGGCCCGTGCCCTTCAAGCAAGACTATCGGCGTGACCCGCCCTTGATCCCGCGATCACATCGATTTGAAGTCGCGGAGCGGATCAACCACAAGGGCGAGGTATTGGCCGCGCTTGATGAAAAAGCCTTGCACGATTTGGCGCAAGAACTCCAGCGCTTGGGCGTGGAGTCGGTGGCCATTTCCTTCATGAATGCCTATGCCAACCCGTGCCATGAAGAGTTGGCCAGTGCGCGCTTGAAGGCCTGGCTGCCCGGTGTTTATGTGACCTGTGCGACCACCTTGACGCGCGAGTGGTACGAATACGAGCGCACTTCCACAGCGGCGGCCAATGCCTATGTGGGTGCGCGCATTGAGTCTTATTTGCGCACGTTCAATGACCGCTTGATCTCCAAGGGTTTCAATGGCAGCTTTTACATGATGGGCTCCAATGGTGGTGTGTTGTCGGTGGAACGCGCCATAGAGCAACCGGTCAACTTGGTCGAATCTGGGCCGATTGGGGGATGCATCGGTGCGGCCGCTTATGCCCAGTTATTGGGCATTGATCGCCTCATCGCGTTTGACATGGGCGGGACCACCGCCAAATGCGCGTTGGTACAAGACGGTCAATTTGATGTTCACCCGATTTACTATGTGGGCGGCTATGAGCGCGGGTTCCCGTTGAAAACACCGGTTCTGGACATTGTGGAAGTGGGCGCAGGTGGCGGCTCGATTGCAGCGGTCGATGGATTTGGCCGCATCAGTGTGGGCCCCAAAAGCGCGGGATCGGAGCCCGGCCCGGTGGCCTTTGGCCGTGGCGGGCGAGAGCCCACCGTGACCGACGCCAATGTGGTGTTGGGCCGCATTGGCTCGGGCAACTTCATGAAGGGCAAGCTGCGCTTGGACATCCAAGCGGCCAAAGCGGTGGTCAACGAATTGATTGCCACGCCCTTGGGCTACACGGGCGACTTGGCCGCTGAAAAAGCGGCTCAAGGGATTTTGGACATTGCCACCGTGACCATGGCGGGTGCCATCAAAGAAATCACCATCGAACGAGGCATTGACGCGCGGGACTTCAAACTCTTTGTGTTTGGTGGTGGTGGGCCGCTGTTTGGCTCGGTGCTGGCCAGGGCGCTGGGCATACGCCATGTGGTTGTGCCACCCCATCCGGGCAATTTTTCCACCTTGGGCATGTTGATTGCCGGCGCACGGATGGACCTGGCGCGGACTTTTCTGACTTTGGCCACGCCGAACGCGCAAGCACACATCAACCGCATATTTGCCGAGTTGGAAACCGAAGGGCGGGCAGGTTTGCAGCGCGATTTGGGCGAGCGCGCGATTGATTTCGAATATTCTTTGGAGGCCAGGTACCTGGGGCAAACCCATACGGTGCGGGTGGCCTACGACAAAGACAAGGCCATCGAAACCTTCTTGACTGATTTTGAGCAGACATATCAAAAACGCTTTGGCCATGCCAATGCCGATTGCGAGGTGGAGGTGTTGGCTTTGAAGTTGGGCGCGACCGCAGAAATACCCAAGCCAGACTTGCTGCAATGTGTTCAACTGCCCGTGGGTCAACCACCCACCCACCAGGAAGTCAGAAAAGTTTACTTTGCACAACCGCATGGCTGGGTTTCAGTGCCGGTTTGGCAACGCGAGCTTTTGCCCGTGGGCTTTGCCATAACTGGCCCGGCGATCATTGAAGAGTTCAGCTCAACAACCGTGTTGATGCCAGGCGACAAAGCACAGGTTGGTGCCTATGGTGAAATCAATTTGGAGGTTTGCGATGTCTGAACTTGCCCTGCCATCGCACGCGACCGACCCGATCACGCTCGAGGTGATTCGCCAAGACTTGGTGTCCATTCCGAATCAAATCGACAAGAACATCACCCGAACGGCCTTCAGCGCCTTCATCAGCGAGTACAAAGATTACTCGGTCGGGATTGTGGACGCCACCGGCCAGTCGGTGTCCCAGTCCCGGGGCAGCTTGGCCATTTTTGTGGCCAATGCCTTGGGCACGGCTGTGCGCGATGGGCTTGAGATTTATGGCGCAGACGGCTTGAAAGACGGGGACATCGTCATCTCCAACCACGCGGGCACTTTGGGCCAGCATTTGAACAATGTGGTGATGTACACGCCAGTGATACACGACGGCCAATTGATGGCGTTTTTCTGTGTGCTCATGCATTGGATCGACATTGGCGGAATGATGATTGGCTCTTGCAGTTCAACCACCGCCACGGAGATCTTCCAAGAGGGCTTGCAACTGCGCACCGTGAAGTTGTTCAACGAGGGCCGGCGCAATGAAGACATGTTGCGGGTCATTCGCTACAACACCCGTTTCCCTGAAATGTTGATGGGCGATATTGAGGCGCAAATTGGCGGGTGCTTGCTGGGCAAAAAAATGGTCCAAGACATCGCCGTGAAATATGGCGCAGACAGCTACCACGCGGCGATTCAGATGATGTGGGACCAGTCAGACCAATCCATGCGGGCGATTTTGAAATCTGCGCCCGATGGCATTTACAAGGCCAGCTCTTTCTTGGACAACGATGGCATCGACCTCGACAGCACGGTGCCGATCCACATCACCGTGAAAAAGTTCGGTGACCAACTCACGGTTGATTTTTCGGAAGTCTCGCCCCAACGCCCCGGCCCACTCAACGCCGGGCGCAATGGGGGGGCGGTGGCAGCTGCCAGGGTGGCCGTGAAATACCTCTTCTCTTCCGATCAACCCGTGAACGAGGGTGATTTTCGGGCTTTGAACATTGTGATTCCCGAGGGCACCTTCATCTCTGCAGGCAAAGACGCTGCGCTGGGTTCGTCTGGCAACATGATCCCCACGGTGGTGGACACGGTCATTCGCGCCATGGCCGAGGTCTTTCCGGAGCGGGTTGCGGCAGCCCACCACGGCACGTATGGGGTGCATGCTTTCCATGGCAAACACCCGGTCACAGGTCGACCCTTTTACAACTTGGACACCATTTGTGGCGGTTGGGGTGCGACGTCTTTGGAGGATGGCTATGGGCCATCGCGCTCCAACTTGCATGGCGACACATCCAATGTGCCCATTGAAATGCAAGAGGCCACCTGCCCTTACGTGTTGGACTCATATGTGCTGCGCCCTGATTCGGGCGGGGCCGGCCAACAAAGGGGTGGCATCGGTGTGGTCAAGGTCTATCGGGTGTTGGCCGCTTGCCGCATCAACCTGAAAATTGACCGCACCAAATGCCTTCCCTGGGGCCTCAAAGGCGGCCAACCGGGCAAGCCTTCGGGCGTGTGCATCATGCGCAAAAATGGTGACAAAGAGTTTGTGTTGAAGGGCGATCACCCGGTGTTTGAAGGTGACCGCATCTTGATCGAAACGGCTGGCGGGGGCGGCTATGGCAACCCCTTGGACCGGCCCGTGCTGAAGCTCAAGCAAGACCTGGCCATGGGCTATGTCACACCCGCTGCGGCGCTAGAGGATTACGGCATCATCTTCACCGCCCAGGGCGGGGTGGACGAGGTGGCCACCGAGCAACACCGCGCACAACTCAAATCAAAGGCAGACTGACATGAAACAAATCCTCTCTATTTTGCTGCTCGTGTTTGCAGCGGCACACAGCCATGCACAAACGGCGTTTCCCACCGGCCCGGTGCGCATCGTGGTGCCTTATCCGCCCGGGGCCATCACGGATACCTTGCCCCGAATGATCGCCGAGAAACTCCGGGAGGAGTGGGGCCAACCGGTGGTGATTGACAACCGCCCCGGCGCTGGGGGTCGCATTGCCACAGAATTTGTGGCCAAGTCAGCGCCCGATGGCCACACCTTGATCGTGGCCTTGCCCGATACGCTTGTGATTGCCCCACAGCTTTACAAGAAAAACAGCTACACCATTCGTGACTTTGCGCCTGTGACCATGATGGCGCGGCAATCGTTTGTGTTGGTGGTGCGGCAAGATCTGAATGTGAACAAATTTTCAGACTTGATCGAGCTGGCCAAAAGCAAACCTGGGCAAATCAAAATGTCGTCTTGGGGTGAAGGCAGCGTGGGCCATCTGGCCTTGGAGTTGCTCAAGCAAAAGAGTGGCGTCAATATCGTGCACATCCCCTACAAAGGCGCACAAGCGGCCCTGACCGATGTGATCGGTGGCCAGGTCGACATGATGATCACCGGCTACTCCACCGCAGGCCCGCATGTGAAAACCGGGCGCATCAAAATTTTGGCGCGCACGTCATCCAACCGATCCCCCCAGATGCCGGACATCCCATCCATCAACGAATCGGGTATCCCGGGGTATGAGGTGCAAAGCTGGTATGGCTTGGCGGCCCCGGCCCAAACGCCGCCTGCGATCATCGACAAAATCCAACGTGCGGTGGCCAAGGCCATGAGCCATCCGGCAATCGTTGAAAAAATGCAAAGTTATGCGGCTGACATCGTAGCCTCCAGGCCGGATGAATTCAGTAAACTGTTGCAAGATGAGCAAGAGCGCTGGGCCGCCGTGCTGCAAAAAGCAAACATCCAATTGGATTGAAGGAGACAAGATGAATTTCAAAACCCTCGCATGCGTGTTGTTGGGCCTGGTGTCGATGTCAGTCCAGGCGCAAAGCAATTACCCCAATCGGCCCATCAAGTTGGTCGTGGGCTTTGTCGCGGGCGGCGTGTCCGACGTGATGGCCAGAATCTTGGCGCCTGAATTGCAAAAGGCCTTGGGCCAGCCTGTGGTGGTCGAAAACAAACCCGGTGCGGCAGGGATCATTGGTGCGGACTATGTGGCCAAGTCTGCCCCCGATGGCTATACCTTGTACGTGGCACCCAATACCCATTTGATCAACCAAGCGATGAATCCCAGCATTCCTTTTCATGCCGAAAAGGACTTCACCGGCATCACCTTGCTGACCACCACGCCCAACATGATCGTGGTCCGCTCGGACAGCCCTTGGAAAACCTTGCCTGAATATGTTCAAGCGGCCAAAGCCGACCCGGGTGGTGTGGCCTATGCCACCTCTGGTGCGGGAACCACGGTGCATTTGGCCGGCGAGTTGTTTGCGCACTATGCCAGCATCAAGCTCAACCACATACCCTACAAAGGCGCGAATTTGTCGGTAGAGGCGGTGATTGCGGGGCAGGTGCCTTCGTCCGTTTCGGCGCTGAGCTCATCCCTGGGGTTTATCAAGGCGGGGCGCATTCGTGTGTTGGGTGTGATGGCCGAAAAACGATCGGCCTTGCTGCCCAACTCGCCCACCATGCCAGAGTTGGGCTTTAAAAATGTGATCAGCGACACCTGGATCGGTGTGATTGGCCCCGCCGGTATGCCACCGGCCGTATCCGCCCGCTTACACGAAGAGTTCAGCAAGCTGCTGGCGCGCCCGGACATCCGCGAGCGCATTTTGGGCATTGGCAATGAACCCGTGGGCCTGGGCCTGGGTGCTTTTCAGAACCTGATGGCCAAAGAGTTGGACACCTACATCGGACTGGTGAAGTCGGCCAATATCAAAATTCAGTGAGCTTTGTGGTCCTTGGCTGTTTGCTCCAGGGCAAATCCATTTCCACAATGAGTTGTTGTCTTTTTCCCAAAATGACAGAGGGGTATCGGCCCTCATTCTGATCGCGCCGGTCCACTGGTTGCTGTTGTGCAGCGATGCGCGGTGGCGTCGTGCAGCGGCGGCGCTGAGCCAAGCCTGGGTGCGATGCACCTGATCTGCGGCCCCTTAGGCGATTTGCGTGGGGTAGGGGCTGGTCTCGGCCAGGGCAATCATGTGGCGCAGCATGCGCTCGGTCATGGTGGCGCGCAAGTTTTGGTGCGCTGGCACGTCCCACAGGTTGT